>JACCXP010000265.1 GCA_013696905.1 Thermoleophilaceae bacterium | reverse complement strand
GGCGCGGCTCGGGAAGCGGTGCGACCGCGCCGGGCGAGCCCGCGCCCGTGCCCGTGTCGGGCGTGCTCACGCGGGGCGCGCGAGCTCCCGTCGCAGCCCAGCCATCGCGAGCACGGCGTGCGCCGCGTCCTCGCCCTGATGGCGCTTGCCCCCACCGCTGCGGCGAAGCGCCTGCTCCATGTTGTCGACGGTCAAGACGCCGAACGAGCACGGAACCCCCGTGTCGAGCCCCACGCGCGCGATCCCGCTTGCCGCCTCGGCGCATACGAAGTCGTAGTGGTCGGTCTCGCCGCGGATCACGGCGCCGAGGCAGACGACGCCGGCGTAGCGCCCGGACTCGGCGCAGTAGTGGGCCGCAAGCGGAAGCTCGAAGGCCCCCGGCACGGCGTGCGTCTCGACGCCGGCCCCCGCCTGCTCGAGCACGGCCCGAGCGCCTGACTCGAGCCGCTCCGCGAGGTCCTCGTAGAAGCGCGCGACCGTGATCGCGTAGAGATCGGCGCTCACGAGCGCGACGGTCGGTCGGGGCGCTCCCGTCGCTCTCGCTCGCGGTCGTGGCGCTGCTCCTCGTGGACCATCTCCTCGTCGAGCGCAAGCCCCTGGTGATGGAGGACGTGGCCAAGCCGGTCCCGCTTCGCGCGGAGGTAGTCGCGGTTGTGCTCGGTCGGAGCGTGCTCGATCGGCACCTGGTCGGTGACGCGCAGCCCGTAGCCCTCGAGCCCGACGATCTTCTTCGGATTGTTGGTCAACAGGCGGATCGAGGACAGCCCGAGGTCGACCAGGATCTGGGCGCCGATGCCGTAGTCGCGCAGGTCGGCGGGTAGGCCGAGCTCGAGGTTCGCGTCGACCGTGTCGAGCCCGCCGTCCTGGAGGTTGTACGCGCGCAGCTTGTTGAGCAGGCCGATCCCGCGACCCTCCTGGGCGAGATAGAGGAGCACGCCGCGGCCCTCCGACTCGATCCTGCGCATCGCGTCCTCGAGCTGCTGCCCGCAGTCGCAGCGCTGGGAGTGGAAGACGTCGCCGGTGAGGCATTCCGAGTGCACGCGCACGAGCACGTCGTCAGCTCCCTCGACGTCGCCCTTGATCATCGCGACGTGATGCTTGTCGTCGACCAGCGTGCGGAAGCCGACGACGTCGAAGACGCCGAAGTCCGTCGGCAGGCTCGCCTCGACCACGCGCTCGACCAGCTTGTCGTGGCGGCGGCGGTAGGCGATCAGGTCGGCCACCGTGATCATGCGCAGGCCGTGACGGGCGCAGTAGGCATCGAGGTCGGGGACGCGCGCCATCGTGCCGTCGTCGTTCATCACCTCGCAGATGACCCCGGCGGGGATCAGCCCCGCCAGGCGCGCGAGGTCGACCGCCGCCTCCGTCTGGCCGGTGCGCTCGAGCACCCCGCCGCGCTTGGCCTTGAGCGGGAAGACGTGACCCGGCTGGACGAGGTCGGTGGGCTTGCTCGAGGGGTCGATCGCCACCTGGATCGTGTGCGCGCGATCGTGGGCGGAGATGCCGGTCGTCACCCCCTCGCGGGCCTCGATCGAGACGGTGAAGGCCGTCTCGAAGCGCGACTCGTTCTTGGCCGCCATCAGGTCGAGACCGAGCGCCTCGCAGCGAGCGGGAGTGAGCGTCAGGCACACCAGCCCGCGCGCCTCCCGCGCCATGAAGTTGATCGCCTCGGGAGTCGCGAACTGCGCCGCCAGCGTCAGATCGCCCTCGTTCTCACGATCCTCTGCGTCGCAGACGACGACCATCTTGCCGGCGCGGAAGTCCTCGAGCGCCTCCTCGATGGTGCTGAACGGAGAGCCCGGGCTCACGCGCGCACGAGCAGCTTCTCGACGTACTTGGCGAGCACGTCGACCTCGAGGTTGACCGCTCGCCCCGGTGAGAGCGAGCCGAGCGTCGTGCGCGCGCGGGTCGCGGGGATCAGCGACACGGAGAAGCCCTCGTCGTCGACCTCCGCGACGGTCAGCGAGACGCCGTCGACGGCGATCGAGCCCTTCTCGACGACGTAGCGCAGGAGCTCGCCGGCGCAGGCGATTCGCACCAGCGTCGCGAAGCCGTCGGCCTCGACGTCGGCGACGCTGCCGAGCCCGTCGACGTGGCCCTGGACCATGTGTCCGCCGAGGCGATCGCTCGCGCGCAGCGGGAGCTCGAGGTTGACCGCGTCCCCCCGCTCGAGCGGGCCGAGCGAGGAGCGCCGCAACGTCTCTCCCATCACGTCAGCCTGGAAGTCTCCGCCGGATACCTCGACGGCAGTCAGGCAGACGCCGTTGACGGCGACGGAGTCGCCCTGCTCGAGCTCCGCGGCGAGCGCGCTCTCGACCCGCAGGCGCACGCCGTCGCTCGTGCGATCGAGCGCCCGCAGCGCGCCGGTGGTAGCCACGAGCCCGGTGAAGATGCCTACCACTCCTTCAGCCGCGCGCAGATCACCAGGTCATCCTCGATCCGCTCGACCGACGTCTGGAGCGCGCGCCGCGCCTTGTCGATCGCCGCCACCCCGACGCCCTCGAGCGGCGCCCGCGCATCGCGCCCGCCGGCGACGAGCGGCGCGACGAACAGCCGCAGCTCGTCGATCTCGTCGGCGTCGAAGAACGCCCCCGCGAGGCGCGGTCCGCCCTCGAGCAGCAGCGAGGTGATCTCGAGCTCCCCGAGCGCATCGAGCGCGGAGCGCACGCGCGCCGCCTCGTTCTCTCCCGTCGCCACCAGGATGTTGACCCCCGCCGCCTCGAGCGCCTCCGTGCGAGCGCGCTTGGCCGCCCGCGAGCAGACCAGGATGACGGGCACCTCGACCGCGCCACGGACGAGCTGCGACGACAGCGAGAGCGACGCCTCGGAGTCGAACACCACCCGTCGCGGGTGGCGGTGAACGCCCTCGAGGCGAGCGGTCAGGAGCGGGTCGTCGGCGTTCGCCGTGCCGATGCCCACCGCGACTGCGTCGGCCTCGGCGCGCCAGCGGTGCGCGCGGGCGCGGCTCGCCTCGCCGGAGATCCATTGGGAGTCGCCGGTGTGGGTGGCAACCTTGCCATCGAGCGTCATCGCCGACTTGAAGGTCACGAGCGGTCGCCCGCTGCGCGCGTGCTTGCGGAACGGCTGGTTGAGCTGACGCGCGGCCTCGGCGGCCTCGCCGCTCGCCAGCTCGACCTCGATGCCCTCGTCGCGCAGGATCCCGGGACCGCGTCCCGCGGCGCGCGCGGACGGGTCGTCGCCCGCGATCACGACCCGCGCGATGCCGGCCTCGACGATCGCATCGGTGCATGGCGGCGTGCGCCCGTGATGCGCGCACGGCTCCATCGAGACGTAGAGGGTGGCGCCGGCTGGATCCTCGGAGCAGGCCTTGAGCGCCGCACGCTCCGCGTGAGGAGCGCCGGCGGCGTCGTGCAGGCCCTCGCCGATCGTGCGGCCGTCTTTCACGATCACCGCTCCGACCAGCGGGTTCGGACTCGTGCGCCCGCGCGCCTGCGCAGCAAGCTCGAGCGCGCGCTGGAGGTGCTGGGCGTCGCGCTCGGTGAATGTGATCGGGGCCATGGCCTGCTCCGAGAACGTATCAACGGCACCGCCCGCGGCGGCCGGCGGCGGGGTGGACGGTGACTAACGTCTGCCGCCGATGCGACGCCTGCGCGCGGCTATTTCCCCTGCTCGTGCGGTGCTCGGCGTGATCCTCGTGGCCGGCCTCGCGCTGCGCTTGCGCCACAACGACTACGGCCTCCCGTACGTCTACAACGTCGACGAGGGCTCGCACTTCACGAACCGAGCGGTGGCGATGTTCGGCGGCGATTCGAACCCGGGCTACTTCCAGAACCCCTCCGGCTTCACCTACCTGGTCCACCTGGCGCTGCGCCTCCAGTGGGGCCGCGGCTGGCCGTTCGGCGACTTCGACGCGGTCGTGCGTCAGTACGCGTTCGACCCGACGTCGATCTACATCACGGCACGCTCGCTGGCGGCGCTCCTGTGCATGATCGGCGCGCTCGCGGCCTACTGGGTCGGGCGCCGCCTGTGGGGCGAGCGCGAGGGGCTCGTGGCCGCGGCGGTGCTTGCGTTCGCCTTCCTCCCGGTCGCCTACTCGCGCGTCGCGGTGACCGACGTCGGCACGCTGGCGCCCGTCGCGCTCGCGCTCTACGGCGCCGTGCGCGTGTACGAGCACGGCGCACGGCGCGACTACGTGCTCGCCGGGGTCGGCATCGGGCTCGCGATCGGGTTCAAGTACACGGCGGGGCTCGTGCTGCTGCCGCTGCTCGCGGCCGGAGCGCTGCGCGCCCGCCACGAGCGCCGCGCGCTGCTCGACACGGGGCTCGGCGTCGTGGTCGCCGTGGCGGCGTTCTCCGCGACGACGCCTTGGTTCCTGCTCGACCTCGACGCGGCGCTGCGACAGATCCGCGGCCAAGCCGAGACGGCCGGCGAGATCCGCAAGCTCGGCCAGGCCGACGACTCGGGCCCCGGCTACTACCTGCACTCGCTGACGTGGGGGCTCGGCTTCGCCGCCGCGGCCGCCGCCGCGGTCGGCTGCGTGATCGAGGCGCGGCGCGACCCGGTGCGGATGCTCCTGCTCGCGCTCTTCCCGCTGGCGCTGTTCGCCTACCTGAGCGTGCAGTCGCGCTTCTTCGGCCGCTGGCTGCTGCCTGCCTATCCGGTGCTGGCGCTCCTGTGCGGGGTCGCGCTCGTGCGCCTCGCGGCGCTCGTCCGCCTGCGCCCGGCGCTACGCGGGCTCGCGCTCGCGCTGCTGACAGCAGCGGTGCTCGCCCAGCCGCTGGCCGCCGACGTGCGCACCGCCACGCTGCTCGGGCGCGAGGACACGCGCCAGGAGGCACGCGACTTCCTCGTCCAGCGCTTCAAGCCACGCCTGCGGATGGTGATCGAGCCCGCCGTGCCGGGGCGCTACTTCAGGCGCGTCGCCGACAGGCGCCGTCCCGAGCTGCTGCGCCACAAGGAGTTCGTGCGCGGCTTCTCGCGCGATGTCGCCGAGACCCGCATCGACTATGCCGCCACGCTGACCCCCAGGCGCCTCGACGCCTACCGGCGCGCCGGATACTGCGTCGTCATGACGATGAGCGTGATCCGCGGGCGTGCCGAGAACGACCGCGTGCCGCAGGCGCTCGCCTACTACCGCCGCCTCGAGCGCGAGTCGAGCGAGATCTTCAGGGCCTCTCCGTGGGAGCCTGAGGCCGACCCCGTGCGATTTCACTTCGACCTCTCCTACAACCACTACTCGACCGCCTACGCGCGCCCCGGGCCCGAAGTGCGGATCTACAGGCTGCGCGACTGCCGCCAGGGCTACGGTCCGCTCGAGCGCGGCGCGGGGCGCCCGGAGTCGACGGCGTGAGCGCGCGGGCCGCGCCGCGGGAGCCGGCCACGATTCGCGAACGGGGCCGCACGCTTACCAATGTCCCCGGCCCCGCCGCCACGACGCTCCTGCTGGGCGCGCTCCTGCTCGCCGCAGTCGCGCTGCGCCTGCGGTCGATCGACCACGGCCTGCCCTGGGCCTACAACGCCGACGAGGAGCTCCACTTCGTGCCGATCGCCGTGCAGATGCTCGGCGGCTCGCTCAACCCGGGCTACTTCGAGAACCCGCCGGCGCTGACATACCTGCTGGCGCTGATCTACCGCCTCGGCTTCGCGGACGGGGGCTTCCAGCGCGCGTTCGTGGCCGATCCGACGACGGCCTACCTCGCCGCACGCGTGACCGTGGCGCTGATCGCCACGCTTGTCGTCGGCCTCGTCTTCGTGGCGGGCGCCCGCTTCTTCGACCGCCGTGTCGGGCTCGTGGCGGCGGCGCTCATCGCCTTCGCCTTCTTGCCGGTCTTCTACTCCAAGCAGGCGCTCAACGACGTCGTCACGCTCGTTCCGGTGTCCGTGGCGCTCGTCCTCTGCCTCGCCGTCTACGAACGCGGCCGGGCGCTCGACTGGGGACTCGCGGGGCTCGCGCTCGGCGCCGCCTGCGCCGTCAAGTACACCGCCGGGGCGATGGTGGTCACGCTCGGCCTCGCCGCGCTCGAGCGCGTGCTCGAGCGCCGCGACACGCTGACGCGGGCGGCGCTCGGGCTCGCGGGGGCGGGCGTCGCGTTCACGCTCGCGTTCGTGGCGCTGAACCCGTTCGCGGTGCTCGACTTCGCGGAGTTCCGCTCGCAGCTCGGCGGGCAGTCTGGCCAGGCGAGCACCGCCAAGCTCGGCCAGGACGCCGTGCCGGCGCCGCTCTACTACGCCTGGACGCTGACCTGGGGGCTCGGCTGGGCACCGGCGCTCGCGGCGCTCGCGGGGGCCGGGCTTGCGCTCTGGCGAGCGCCGCGGCGGGCGCTCCTGCTGCTCGCGTTCCCCGCCGTCTTCGTCGTCTTCCTGTCCGGGCAGGGGCGCTTCTTCGCGCGCTGGATCCTGCCGGTCTACCCGGTGCTCGCGATCATGGCCGCCTACGCCGCCGTCGTGCTCGCGGACGCGTTGCCGGCGCGGCCGCGGCTGCGGCCCGCCGTGCTCGCCGTGCTGGCGCTCGCGCTCGTCGCACAGGGGCTCGTCGCGAGCTTGAGGGTCGACAGGGTGCTCGCCCGCGAGGACACCCGCGCGCAGGCCCGCGACTGGCTCGAGCGCAACGTGGCACGGGGGTCGCGAGTCGTCGTCGAGCCGTTCCTGCCGGACGGGTTCCTGCGCGTCGGCGACCGAGCGGGCCCGGAGCGCTTCGAGCGCTGGCGCGTCAAGCGCCCCTTCCAGGCCTACGAGGCGCGCCTGCGACCGCAGCTCGTCGAGCGCTACCGCGGCGAGCGCTACTGCTGGGTGGTGACGGGCTCGAATCAGAAGCAGCGCGGGCTCAAGGCCGGCCTGCCGGGCGCGCGCGCCTACTACGCGCGCCTCGCCCGCGAGGGCGAACGTCGCGCACTCTTCTCACCGTTCGGCCCAGGCGCGGAGCCGGTCGAGTTCAACTACGACCTCTCGTTCAACTACCAGCCGGCGGCCTATGCGCGGCCGGGGCCGGTGGTCGAGGTCTACCGTCTACGGGGGTGCGGCTAACCACCGATCGTGGTCCGCCGGCCTTGCTTTGTGCGACTCGTCGCGCTAAGACGGAACCTTCCGAGATCGCGAGTAGAGAGGCTGGCGGTGTTCGTCTGTCGGAGGAAAGCGCGATGAGCGTCGAGTTTCTGTTGATCTCGCTCATCGTCGTCGCCACGCCCGGCACCGGTGTCGTCTACACGCTGGCGGCCGGCTTTACGCGCGGCGCCCGCGCGAGCGTCGTTGCCGCGATCGGATGCACGCTTGGCATCGTTCCTCACATGGCCGCCGCGATCACAGGTCTCGCCGCGCTCCTGCACACGAGCGCGGTCGCGTTCGGAGTCCTCAAGTACCTGGGCGTGGCTTACCTCCTCTACATGGCGTGGACCATGCTCAAGGACGACGGCGCGCTCGCAGTAGAGCAGGAGGATGCGCCCGGCTCCTCGAGGAAGACGATCACAACGGGGATCGTGATCAACATCCTCAACCCGAAGCTCACGACCTTCTTCTTCGCCTTCCTGCCGCAGTTCGTGAGCCCCCGTGACCCACACGGGCTCTTGCGCATGCTCGAGCTGAGCGCGGTCTTCATGCTGATAACCCTCGTCATCTTCTGCATCTACGGCGTGTTCGCGGCGGCAGTGAGAGAGCAGGTCAGCACGCGCCCTCGGGTGCTCGCATGGATGCGTCGTGTGTTTGCCGGCTCATTCGTCGCGCTGAGCGCGAAGCTCGCTGTCGCCAGAACCGGCGCCTAGCGCCCCTTCCACGTCGGCGGGCGCTTCTCGACGAACGCCTTCTGCGCCTCGGCGAAGTCGGCCGAGGCGACGCGGGCGGCGCTGAGGTCGACCAGGTCCCGCTCGACGTCGTCGGGCAGGCGCGACAGCTCGGCTCGGATAGTGCGGATGGCCTGCTTGTTGCCGGACACGGCGAGCGGTGCCGTGGCGCAGATCTGCTCGGCCATCGAGAGCGCGGTGCGCTCGACCTCGTCCGCGTCGACGACGCAGTTGACGAGCCCCATCTCACGCGCTCGCTCTGCGTCGACGGGCGTCGCGAGGAAGAACATCTCGTTGGTGTTGGCAAGGCCGCAGACGTCCAGGAAGCGCCGCAGCCCGGTGTGCGAGTAGACGAGCCCGAGCTTGCCCGGCGTCATCGCCAGGCTCGCGTCGCGCGAGGCGACGCGCAGGTCGCACGCCATCGCCAGCTCGAGCCCCCCGCCGACGGTGTGCCCGTTGAGCGCGGCGAGCACCGGGTACGGGTAGCGCTCGATCGCCTGGAGGGCGGCGTTCGAAGGATGCGACATGAGGCCTTCGGCCGCGCCGGTTGGCGGCCGCTCGTGCAGCGCCTCGATGTCGTAGCCGGCCGAGAAGTGATTGCCCTCGCCGGTCACGATCAGGCACTGAGCGGTGAGCGTCGGGAGCGTCGTCGCGAGCGCGTCGAGGATCTCCTGGTCGAGCATCCCGCGCTTGTCGCGGTTGCGCACGGTGATGCGGGTGACCCCGGCCGTGGGCTCCTCGAGCCGAAGCTTTCCGGAGGCAAGCTCACGCCGCACGAGAGTCATCGCACGCAGCGTACAAGCGTCTAAGGCTCATCGGCCTTGGGCGTGACGCGCGAGCCGGCGAAAGTTGTTTGACTATGCGACTCCGCCAGCTCGCCGGCCATCGTGCAGGCTCTGGGGGGCGACCGGCGGCTGTCGCCGCGGAGCACGCGGCCGAAGGGGGCATATGGGAAGCGACAACTCACCCGAGCGGCGAAACATCGTGATGGCCTCCTCCTCGGCGCCCTCGGCGCCCGCGCCACCGACCGCGTCGGGCCCCGGCGACCCGGGCACGGGCGATCGCCGGCAGGGCTCGGGCCGCCGGCCTCCGCCCGACCTGCTGGTCGTCGTCCTCTTCTCGGCGACGCTGCTCGTAAGCGCGGCGCTCGTCTTCCTGATCCAGCCGATGATCGCGCGCTTCCTGCTCCCGCTCGCCGGCGGCACTCCCGCCGTCTGGAACGTGACGCAGATGTTCTTCCAGCTGTCGCTGCTCGGCGCGTACCTCTATGCGCACGTCGCGATCCGCCGCCTCGGCGTCAGGCGTCAGGCGCTCGTGCACCTGATCGTGATGGCGATCCCGCTCGTCTTGCTGCCGATCGGCGTCCCGGCGGGCTCGGGCCCGCCGCAGGGAGGCGAGATCTTCTGGCTGCTCGGCGTCCTCGCGACGACCGTCGGGCTGCCGTTCTTCGTCGTCGCCTCGACCGCCCCGATGGTGCAGCGCTGGCTTGCGGCGATGGACCACCCGCGCGCCGCGGACCCCTACTTCCT
Organism: Thermoleophilaceae bacterium; assembly: GCA_013696905.1. Lineage (GTDB taxonomy): Bacteria > Actinomycetota > Thermoleophilia > Solirubrobacterales > Thermoleophilaceae > JACCXP01. The sequence goes on along the minus strand of JACCXP010000265.1, from coordinate 3,385 downwards.
ATACCGCGCCAGCAACGTCGGCAGCATCATCGGCCTCGTCGGCTATCCGCTCGCGGCCGAGCCGCAGCTGCGGCTCGGCGAGCAGGGAGCGCTGTGGGGAATCGGCTATGGACTGCTGTTCGCGCTCGTGCTGGCCTGCGCTGCGACGCTGTTCCTGTCGGCCTCGACGATCGCCGACCACGCCGTCGCGGACCCGATGGAGGCGGAGCCAGACCCCGCCGAGCGACCGACGCTCGTGACGGGCCTGCGATGGGCGGCGCTCGGCTTCGTGCCCTCGAGCCTGATGCTCGGGGTGACCGGCTTCCTGACCACCGACCTCGCCCCGATCCCGTTGCTGTGGGTGATCCCGCTCTCGCTCTACCTGCTCAGCTTCATCATCGTCTTCTCGCCGGCGACGCGGGCGCCGATCGTCTACCGCGTCAGCCTCTACCTGCTGCCGCCGCTCGCCCTCGTGCTCGCGATCGCGCTCATCTACGAGCTGCGCACGCCGTTCCGGCTGATCCTCGTGCTGCACCTGGTCTTCTTCTTCGTGGCGGCGCTCGTCTGCCACGGGCGATTGGCCAGCGAGCGCCCACACCCGCGCTTCCTGACCGGCTTCTACCTCTGGCTCGCGCTCGGCGGCGCGCTCGGCGGCACGTTCAACGCACTGATCGCACCGCTCGTCTTCGACGGTCGCACCGAGTACCCGCTCGCCGTCGTGCTCGCCTGCCTGTGCCTGCCGGCGGGAGCGATGGCCGGATCGCTCGAGCGCGGGCGCGAGTTCCTCGCCTCGATGCTGCTCGGGCGCAAGATCGAGCCGGCCGGCAGCTCGCCGCCGGCGGCGCCCACGCGCGAGCGCACCGCCGCGCTCGAGCTCCGACTCGACGTGATCCTGCCGCTCGTGATCGGCGCTGTGCTGCTGGCCGCGCTGTACATGCTCGGCGCCGAGAACGCCGGCGATCCGTCGACCCGGCGCAACGTCGTCTACGGCCTGATGGCGATCGGCTGCCTCGCGATGGTCGGGCGGCCGTTGCGCTTCGGCTTGTCGGTGGGCGCGGTGTTCGTCGCCGCTGCGATCGCCATGAGCACGTCGACGCTCGTGATCGAGTCCGACCGCTCCTTCTTCAGCGACCTCAAGGTCGAGAGCTACGGCGACGGGCGCTACAAGCGCCTGCTGAACGGCACGACGCTGCACGGCGCCCAGCTCAGGCTGCCCGGTCAGCCGCTCGTGCCGATCACCTACTACCACCCGACGAGCCCAGTCGGCGAGGTCGTGAACGTGCTCCGGCGCCGGGGGCTCACGCGCAACTCCGCCGTCGTCGGGCTCGGCACGGGCTCGATGGCCTGCCACAGCCGCCGCGGCGAGCGCTGGACCTTCTACGAGATCGATCCGCTGGTCGAGCGGATCGCGCGCAACCCACGCCTGTTCACGTTCCTGAGCGAATGCCGCGGCTCATTCGACGTCGTGCTCGGCGACGCGCGCATCTCGCTCGCCCGCGAGCCGCGCAGCCGCTACGGGCTGATCACCCTCGACGCCTTCTCGTCAGACGCGATCCCGACCCACCTGCTCACCCAGCAGGCGATCGAGCTCTACCGCGCGCGCCTCGCGCCCGGCGGCGTGCTCGCCTTTCATATCTCGAACCGTTACCTGGAGCTCGAGCCGGTGCTCGGCGACCTCGGCCGGGCCACCCGCATGGCGTGCTTCTCGCGCATCGACACCGCGACCGATCGGCGCGGGCAGCCCCAACCGGGCAAGACGCTCTCGCACTGGGTGATGCTCGCTCGCAGCCGCTCGGACCTCGGCCGCCTTCCGCGCGAGCGCGCCCGCTGGCGCCCGTGCGCGACGGGGGCCTCGGCGGAGCCGTGGTCAGACGACTACTCGAACATCCTCAACGTCGTCTCCTGGTGAGGGGCCCTCACCCGCAGCCGCTCGCGTAGACGCGCCACCACGCGTTCGCCGCCACCGGCTCGAACGTCGACAGCGGATAGTTCGACCACCACCTGCGCGCCGACCGCGACGATGCGCCGATCGTCGCGCGAGCGGCTGCCGGCTCGAAGTTGAACGAGCGGCCGACCAGGAGCAGGCCGCGCTCCGGCGGGCGCTGCTGGGCGATCGAGGCCTCGAAGCGCTCCTTGCCGAGCCCGGTCTGGTAGCGGATCACGGGGATCGCCGAGTGGGTCGGGACGGTGACCGGCGCGCACGAGCGCAGCAGGCTCGCGACACGGCCCTCCGCAACCAGCGCCTTGAGGGCGCGGTGCTGGTTCTGGACATAGAAGGTCTGGCCGTTGAGCTTCTGGAGGTCCTTGAAGAGGGCCGGAGCGCGGAAGGCGTACAGCGCGAGCGTCAGCAGCGCGACGCCAATCGCCACGCGCCGCGCGCGTGGCTCGCGCACGAGCGTCCAGCCGGCGAGCGCAGCCGCCACGCAGAGGTTGAGCACGAGCGACGGGATGACGAGGTAGCGCGGGATGACCGACAGCCCGGCGGCCGCGATCGCCAGGAAGACGGCGATGCCGATCCCCGCGAGCGCGAGCGGAAGTGCCGCCCGGGCGCGCAGGATCCACAGCGCGACCAGCCCGCCGAGGCCGCCGGCGACGACGTTGACGATCTTCTCGTTGCCGCCGATGTAGTCGGGGATCAGCAGCAGCGCCTCGCCGACGGTGCGCTGGCGCTGGAACTGCCCGGCGACCTCGCGCGTCGAGGTCAGCGAGTAGAGCGGCTCGCCGGTGACGATCCAGTCGGCCGCGAACCAGGTCAGCGGCGCGAGCGTGGTGAGCGTGCCGTAGGCCAGGAAGCCGCGCAGGCCGACGCGCGGCCACAGCCACAGCACGTAGGCGCCCGACAGAACCCACGCCTCGGGGCGAAGCAGCCCCGCAAGGAGCAGCGGCACGAGCACCGCCAAGCCGCGCCGGGGGCGCTCGAGCTCGAGCACGGCGGCGGCGAACACAAGCGCCAGGAACGGCACGTCGACGATCGCGCGCAGGGTGAAGAACTCGAGGTCGGTGCGCGTGAGCAGCACCGCGACCGCCACGAGCGCGACGAGCGTGCCGAGCAGGAGCTGGGTCAGGCGAAAGAGCAGGGCGAGCAGGGCTAGGTGGGCGCCGAGCGTGAGCAGCACGAGCACGCGGTCGGCCGCATCGCCTGAGAGCGACAGCGCGGCGGCCACCACGGTCGCGAGCGGGTGTGGCGTCGGCGTGCGCAGGACGTCGTAGTCGGGCAGCCGCCCGGCCGCGAGCTCCTCGCCCCACAGCAGCGTGTAGTAGGAGTCGTAGTTTGGATAGGTCGGGCGCAGCACGAACAGCGCGAGCGCCCCCAGCACGGCCGCGCCGAGCAGCAGCAGGGCGTTGCGGCGGGTCGCCAGCGCCTCGAGGCGCGCGGCGATTCCAGCGGGCGCGGGCGCTTGCGGGC
>JACCXP010000246.1 GCA_013696905.1 Thermoleophilaceae bacterium | reverse complement strand
TGGCGATGACGCCGGCGCAGCGCTTGCGCAGCCACGAGCACAGCGCACGCGATCTCGGTCGGCTGCTCGCGAGCGCGCGGCGTGTCGACCCGCTTCGGTAGCACCGACACGCCTGGGCTGCTGCGCGAGCTGCTGGCTCGCGGTGTGGATTTCGTCGTCATCGGCGGCATCGCGGCCGTGCTGCACGGATCTCCGCGGGTCACCCAGGACCTCGACGTCTGCTTCGCCACCGACGCGGGCAACCTCGATGCGCTGGGGGCGGCGCTCGTCGCGCTCGACGCGAGGCTCGCCGGCGTCGGCGAGGACGTGCCGTTCGTCCCGGACGCCCACACGCTCAGCCGCAGCATGATGCTCACGCTCGAGACATCGAAGGGAAGGCTCGACGCGCTCGCGGCGCCGACGGGCGCGCCACCTTACGGCGAGCTGCGTGCGAGGGCGGAGCGCTATGACATCGGTGGCGCGTTCGTGCTCGTCGCGTCGCTTGAGGACCTGATCGCCATGAAGCGCGCAAGCGCCCGGCCGAAGGACCTGGCCGACATAGGCGAGCTCTCCGTCATCCGAGAGCGGCGCTGGGTCCCCCCGACCTTCTCCTAGGACCCCGCGCTCTGGCCGACCTCAAGCGCGACCCGGGCTGCTACTTTCATGTACATGAGCCATCTCGTCGGGGTCGCCGAGCTGCGCCAGAACCTCAGCCGCTACTTGCGGCGCGTCGAGCGGGGCGAGCGGCTCGTCGTGACCGACCGCAACCGACCCGTGGCCGAACTGGGTCCACCGTCGACCACGGGCGCCGCGCTCGATCGCCTGATCGCCGAGGGACGAGTCTCGCGGCCTGGCCGTCGCGGGCTGCCCGAGCCGCTCGTGCTCGAGGGGGACCCGTACGCCCTGACCCGCGCGCTCGACGACGTCCGCGGCGAGCGGTGACTTGGCGCTGTTCTACGCGGATGCCTCCGCACTCGTCAAGCTGATCAGAGAAGAGCCTGAGAGCGAAGCGCTGCGGAACTTCGTCGAGGGTGCCGACCTCGTCTCGTGTGATCTCGTGCTGACCGAGGTGCCACGCGCGATACGTCGCGCCGCCGCGCGCATGCCCGCGCTGCCGCTTGACGCTCTCATCGCGCGCGCTGGTGAGACGCTCGAGGCACTGGCGCTGCTCCCGCTCGGTCGCGGCCTGCTGGCGCGCGCGGGCGCGCTCGCGGAGCCTGCCCTGCGGGCGCTGGATGCGATCCACGTCGCCGCGGCGGTCGACCTGTCGCCACTCGATGCTTTCGTCACCTACGACGAGCGCCAAGCCGCGGCCGCGCGGCTCACGGGCCTTAGGTCTTTCAGCCCCGGCGCCTGATCGCGCCGATCAGGCAAACACCAGCCGCTCCGCCACCTCACCCAACCGCGGCGCCTGCGCATCCTTCGCCGACGGCACGAGCTCGATCCCACGCGGCCACTCGATCCCCACCTCCGGATCGTCGTAGGCGATCGCCATCTCGACGCTCGGGTCGTAGTAGGAGGAGGTCTTGTAGAGCACGTCGGCGCGCGCGCTCGTGACGCAGAAGCCGTGCGCGAAGCCGACCGGCACGAAGAGCTGGCGCAGGTTGTCCTCGTCGAGCTGGTGTCCCTCCCACTGACCGAAGGTCGGCGAGTCGCGGCGCACGTCGACGACGACGTCGAGGATCGAGCCGAGCGTGCAGCGCACGAGCTTCGCCTGCCCGACGCCCGTCTGCAGGTGCATCCCCCGCAGCACGCCGAGCGACGAGCGCGAGTGGTTGTCCTGCACGAACTCGACGTCGATCCCGAGCCCGGCGTACGCGCTGCGCCGGTAGCTCTCGAGGAAGAAGCCGCGCTCGTCACGGAAGACGGTCGGCTCGACGAGGATCGGCCCCTCGAGCCGTGTCTCGAGGGGCTTCACGCAGCCGTGCCCTCGGCGGTCGCCCCTGAGCCCGGCCGCCGGAAGCGATCCCTGCGCGCGAGCGCGGAGGTCGCGCCCGCGTAGAGCAGCTCGACCGCGGTCTGCACGACGCGCACGCCAACGGCCACGGCGAGCGCCACGGTCGGGGGGAGCGCGAGTGCCAGTGCGCCGGCGAGGCCTGCCTCTCGCGCTCCGAGCCCGGCCGGCAGGAAGAACCCGAGCACCGAGAACGTGAAGCCGATCGCGTAGGCGGCGAGAGCCGGCGCGGCGCCTGAGGCCTCGAGCGGGTGCAGTGCCGCGGCGAGGGCGTAGACGCCGAGGCCCGCGACGAGGAAGCTGAGCACGTACAGCGCTCCGAACAGGAGCACGCGCGAGAAGCGAAGCGACAGCGGCAGCGGGTGGCGCCCGAGGCGGCGCAGGAGCGCGTTCGCGAGCGGGTGGAAGACCCTCGGGTGCAGGGCGGCGAGGGCGGCGAGCGGGATCACCAGGACGATCAGGCGCAGCGGCTCCCCGGCGAGCGCCGGCAGCCGGATCACGAAGTAGGCGCCCACGATCAGCGCTGCCGAGAGCGCCAGCGCGCCCTCGTAGACCATGCTCACGAGGCACACGCGCCGCGCGACGCCCTCGCGCCGCGAGAGCGCCACGCGTACGACGAAGATCAGCGCGTTGGTAGGCACGTAGCGCGCCAGCAGCGACGTGCTGTAGGCGGCCCAGCCGACGGTACGCGAGGGGAACTCGCCTCCGAGCGCGGCCAGCAGCAGCCGCCACGTCTCCGCGTGGAGCGCCTGGAAGGCGAGGAATGCGAGCAGCGACAGCGCGAGCCAGCCGGGCTCGAGCCGCCAATCGACCTCGGGGAGCCGCTGCCATTGCGTCACGAGCGCGAGCGCGAGGAATGCGAGCACGAGCGCCGGCACCCCGATTCGCAGCGCGCGCCGAAGCCCCGGGTGCGCCGGCTCGAGCGAGGCGACGTCCGCCCCCGCCGACCCGAGCCACCGCAGGAGGGACGCCCGGCGGGCTTGGCTCTCCGGGGCGGGCACGGCGGCGAAAGCTAGCAGCCGGTCAGGAGCGCTCGAGGGCGCTGCCGCCTGTGCCAACCTGCGGCCCGTGGCCACCTCCGAGCGTCCTCGCCGCGCCGTGCTCGCGGCACCTCTGCTGGCCCTCTGCGCGCTCGCCGCGCTGCTGCGCTTCCCGACGCTCGACCTCCAGTCGTTCTGGTTCGACGAGGCGGTGACGGTCGTCGACGACCTGCGCCCTTCGCTCGCCGCCACGCTCGCGCGGCTGCCGTCCCAGGAGCTCGCGCCGCCGCTCTACTTCGTGCTCGCCTGGGCCTGGTCGCGGCCGTTCGGCACCGGCGAGGTCGGCCTGCGCTCGCTCTCGGCGCTGATCGGCACGCTGACCGTGCCGGTGGCCTACGCGGCGGGCGCGCAGCTCGTCTCGCGCCGCTCGGGCCTCGCCGCGGCGGCGCTCGTGGCGGTCAGCCCGCTGCTCGTCTACTACTCGCAGGAGGCGCGCCCCTACGCGCTCGTGATCCTGCTCGGGGGGGTCTCGTTCCTGCTCTTCACGCGCGCGCTCGAGGCGGGGGCGAGGGGCCGCACGCTCGCCGGCTGGGCGATCGTCTCCGCGCTCGCGCTCGCGACGCACTACTTCGCGGCCTTCCTCGTCGCACCGGAGGCGCTGTGGCTGCTCGCACGCTCGCCGCGCGGGCGGCGCGCCGGGGCGGCGCTCGCCGTGGCGCTGGTGGGCGCGACCGGCTTCGCGCTGCTCCCGCTCGCGCTCACTCAGCTCGCGAGCGGCGGAGCGACCTGGATCGGGCGGATCCCGCTGTCGGCGCGGCTGCTCGACTTCCCCGAGAAGTACTCGGCCGGGTGGCAGAGCGCGGAGAACCCGGCCTGGCCGCTGCCTGCGTTGCTGCTCGCCCTGAGTCTCGCGCTGCTCGCGGCGCGGGGAGACTCCCGCGAGCGGCGCGGGGCAGCGCTCGCCCTCCTGCTCGCCGCCGCCACGCTCCTGGTGCCGCTCGCGCTTGCGTTCGGGGGCCTCGACTTCTTCACCTTCCGGCACCTGATGGTGGTGGCGGTGCCGTTGATCGTCGGCCTGGCGGCCGGCTTCGGCGTGCGTCGGGCGGGCCGGGTCGGCTCGGTCGCGCTCGCCGCGTTGTGCCTCGGCTCGGTGGCGGTGAACGCGCTCGTGTTCGCCACCCCGCGGCTCCAGCGAGACGACTGGCGCGCCGCCTCAGCCGTCCTCGGGCGCCCCTCCGCGCCGCGCGTGCTCGCGTTCACGTCCTTCAGCCGCGAGCCCGTGCAGGCCTACGGGCACCGCGTGGAGGAGGCGATCGCGCCGGCGGTGCGCGTCAGCGAGCTCGTCCTGATCGGCAACACGGTCGCCGGGGCGCCTCCGCCACGGCCGCCCGTTCCGGGCTTTCGTCTCTTCGACCGGCGGACGGTCCAGAAGCTCACGGTCGTCCGCTATCGCTCCGATCCCCCGCGGCCCGTGGGCGAGGCCGCGCTTGTGGAGGAGCTGGGGCTCTTCCCGCATGCGGTGGTTCTGGAGCGGCCCTAGGCCCCCGCCGGCACTCGCTCGAGCGCCTCGGTCACCGATGCCACCACGTGCTCCACCTGCACGTCGTCCATCCCCACCCACAGCGGCAGGCGTACGAGTCGCCCGCTCAGGTCGTCGGTCACGGCGAGCTCGCCGCTCGCGCGCCCGTACCTGAGCCCAGCCGGCGAGGAGTGCAGCGGCACGTAGTGGAAGACGGCGTTGACCTCTCGGCGGTCGAGCTCCTCGATGAAGGCATCCCGCCGACCGTCGGGCACGAGCACGTAGTACATGTGCGCGTTGTGGGCACACTCGGGCGGCACCACCGGACGCCGCAGCAGCCCTCCCGACTCGAGCGGCGCGAGCGCCTCGTGGTAGCGCTCCCACACGCGCATGCGCTCGGCGTTGATTCGCTCCGCGGCCTCGAGCTGGGCCCACAGGAAGGCGGCGTTGATCTCGCTCGGGGGATAGGACGAGCCGATCCCCTCCCAGGTGTACTTGTCGACCTCCCCGCGCAGGAAGCGGCAGCGGTCGGTGCCCTTCTCGTGCACGACCTCGGCGGAGCGAAGCCGGTCATGCTCTGACAGGAGCAGCGCGCCGCCCTCGCCGCACGAGACGTTCTTCGTCTCGTGGAAGGACAGGGCGGCCATGTGCCCGAGCGAGCCGAGCGGACGCCCGCGCCAGCTCGCGCCGAGCCCGTGCGCCGCGTCCTCGATCACGAGCAGGCCGTGGCGCGCGGCCAGTGCCGAGATCACGTTCATCTCGCAACCGACGCCCGCGTAGTGGACCGGCACGACCGCCCGCGTGCGCTCGGTGATCGCCGCCTCGAGCACGCGCTCGTCGAGGTTGAGCGTGTCCGCGCGCACGTCTACGAACACCGGCACCGCGCCCCGCAGCACGAACGCGTTCGCGGTCGAGACGAACGTGAACGAGGGCATGATCACCTCGTCGCCCGGCCCGATCTCGGCGAGGATCGCGGCCATCTCGAGCGCGGCGGTGCCGGAGTGGGTCAGCAGCGCCGCCGCGACCGAGGTGCGCCGCTCGAGCCAGGCATTGCAGCGGCGCGTGAAGGGGCCGTTGCCCGACAGGTGACCGCCCGCGATCGCCTGCTCCAGATAGCCGAGCTCCGCTCCTGTCGCGTAGGGCTTGTTGAAGGGCACGTAGGTCATGTCTGCGAGCCGATCACGACGCCCGCCATGATCAGTGCGACGCCGACGAGCTTCGCCACGGTCAGGGCCTCGGCGAAGAAGACGACGCTCAGCAGCAGCACGAAGGCGAACGAAAGGCTCATGAAGGGGTAGGCGAACGACAGCTCGAAGGTGGTCAGCGCCGCACCCCATGTGAGCGAGGCGATCAGCGCCGCGGCGAAGACGCTGATCACCCAGGGGTTCAGCAGCAGCCCGACGGCATAGCCGACCTTCGCGCCCGTCCCCGGCGGAATCGAGCCGGCCTCGTCGATCTGCCACTTGAACACGAGCTGGCCGTAGACGGTGAGCAGGACTGTCGCGAGCACCCAGACGTAGCCCATGGCGCTATGGCGTCTCAACACGGTGGTGGGGCACGGTGACTACGGCGCTGCTGGCCCGAATGGCCGCGAACCCTAGCGGCCCGGTGCAGAACAGCAGGTCGAGCACGCTGACACCGTGCTCGAAGGGCGGGAAGGGTTGCGGGTACTCCGGGTAGTCGGAGTAGTCCATCCAGGAGACGGAGACCCCGGCTTGATCGAAGCGCTCGACATCGAGATACGAGCGTGCCGCAGGGCCCGAGACGTACTCGCTCGCCCCGAGCGCTCGGCAGGCGCTCACGAGGCGCTCCGTCGGGCCGGCGCCCGCGAGCGCCGAGTCGGGCAGTCGCGACACCCGCGTCTCGATCCCGAGCAGCTCGCACAGCGCGCGGATGAAGAGCTCGTTGACGCGCACCAGCATCGTCTCCTTGGCCGCCACGGCGTAGAGCTCCTCGATGCGCTCGCGGTGGTCGTCGAAGTGCTCGGCGCCCGCGTAGCTCTGCGCGACCTGAGCCCAGTGGCTGCGCGCCCAGCCGGGGTCCTCGATCTCGGTCTCGTCGATCCGCTGGAGGTAGCGGCCCTTGCTGCGCACGGGGATCGTCAGCCAGCGCACCCCGCGCGCGGTCTTGATGCGGTTGCGGTTTCGCCAGTCGCGGCGCGTGTACTGGACGTTGTCGTAGAGGACGAACTCGTCGCAGCGGTCGATCAGGTCGAAGTAGCCCTTCCACGGGATGTAGCTCGACTGCACGATCGCCACGCGCCTTGCCGGCGCCGCGCTCATCGCCCGGCGGGAGTGGGGGCGGAGGACTCGCTCTTGCGCACGAGGATCGTGAACTCGTAGAGGTCGTAGTCGTGCAGCAGCGCGACGTTGCGCGAGCAGTGCTCCTTGCAGTAGGCGAAGAAGAGCGACGGGTCGCCGTAGTAGAGGTCCTCGCGCATGCGCTCGCGATCCGAGTACATCGTCAGCATGTTGAACGCGAAGCCCCGCCGCGAGAGGCGGTCCAGCGAGTCGATCGTCTCGAGCGCGTAGGCCGTCCAGGCGTCGTCGTCGACGTCGATCCGCAGGTTGAAGACACCACTCGCGAGCGCGTAGTCGGCCGGGGCGAGGTCCTCCTCGACTGACGTGAAGGCCACCGCTCCCGGGCGGTCGTACAACGCTCGCGCGTGGTCGAGCATGCGCTCCGAGACGTCGAAGCCCTGGAGGGTGAAGTCGAGCCCGCGCTGCTCGAGGTAGGGCACGAGCGCGCCGTAGCCGCAGCCGTAGTCGACCAGTGAGAACGGCGCACCCGGATCGACCACCCGCAGGAGCTGCCCGAAGCGAAGCTGCTGCGCCGCGGTCGAGTTCCAGTCGACTCCCTTCGGCGTCGCGCCGTGCTCTGCGAGCGTGCGCTCGAAGTAGGAGTCGAGCGAGGCGAAGAAGCGCTCGCGGTCCATCTGCTCGCGCGCGCTCACTGGCCGTATCGCGCCCGCGCCGCCTCGCCGGCGCGCTCGGACAGCGCCCGCTCGAGCGCGACCTCGTCGGTCAGCGCGCCCGGGGCCTCCCCGGTCGTGGTGGCGTCGACGATGAACAGCGGTCGCGACTTCACCTGCTCGAAGATCCGCCCGACGTAGAGGCCGGTGACGCCGATCGACACGATGATGAAGCCGGACAGCAGCACGACGAGCACCGCGACGCTCGTGAAGCCGGACGGCGGGTCGGCGGTGAGGTAGACCCAGATCCAGTACGCCGCAAGCGCGACCCCGGCCAGCGCGACCGCGAACCCTGTGAGCACGATCCAGCGCAGCAGCACCGTGGTGTGGAAGAACATGCCGTCGAGCCCGACCCGCAGCAACCGGGCGATGGAGTAGGAGGAGCGGCCTTCGGCGCGGGGGGCGCGCTCGAACTCGATCGTCGCGTGCTCGAAGCCGAGCCAGTCGAGCGCGATCAGGTACTCGCGGTCGCGGTCGCGCAGCGTGAGGAAGGCGTCGACGACCTTGCGCGAGAGGATCGAGAGGGTGCCGTGGTCGGTGCCGGTGCGCGTGCCGAGCACCGCGTTTCGCAGCCGGAAGTAGACGCGCCCGGCGGCGCCGCGAAGCGCCGAGCGCTCGCCCCCGGTGCGCCGGGTGTGCACGATCTCGAAGCCCTCGCGCGCCTTGACGTAGAGGCGCGGGATCTCCTCGGGCGGCTCCTCGAGATCGCAGTCCATCACGACCGTGTAGCGGCCCCTGCTCTGCGCGAGGCCGGCGGTGATGGCGGCGTGCTGGCCGAAGTTGCGCGACAGGCGGAAGGCGCGCACGTGAGGGTCGCGCGCGGCGAGCTCTTCGAGCGTCGCCCACGAGCCATCGGGGCTGCGATCGTCGACGAGCACGATCTCGTAGTTCTGGCCGACCTGCTCCAGGCTCGCGGTCAGTCGGCGGTGAAGGGCATCCAGCGAGTCGCGGCAGCCGTACACGGGGATGACCACGCTGAGCTCGACCCCGCCGCCCCCGTTGCTCGGCGCGCCTGCGCCCGTCGTGGGGGTCGTGCCCGTGGCCTCCACCAGCGTGAGACTATCGGCGCCGATGAGCCCATCCTTCCACCCGACCGAGCACCGCGGCTACCGCGAGCTGTATGTGTCGCTGCGCCAGCTAGCCGAGCACTGGCAGCGTCTCGGCGGGCGCCTGGCCGGGGAACGGGTGGGGTCGGAGCTCGTGGCCGGCGCGGCGGCGGCGCGCGCGCTGCTGCACGCTCTGTCGGCATTCACCGAGCCTCGCGGGCTGTACGGGAGGCCGCTCGCGACCGGCCTCGGCGGGGTGATCGCGGCGGCCCGCAACCTCGCCGGCGACCGCTTGCTCGAGCGCAACCAGGCCGTCCGTCTGGCACTGCTGGACGTCCACCACGCGCGCGAGCTGCTCGACTACCTGGCGCGGGCAGCCGAGCATCGCGGAGACGCGGATGCGGTGGCCTTCTGCAACTCCGCTCGCAAGCGGCTCGGGAAGGCCAAGGACCGCGTGCGCGGCGCGTATCTGCAGATGGCCGCGGATCCAGACCGCGCGATCAAGCCGGCCGAGCGCTCGCTCGCCGGCTGGGTGGCGAGCCGGCTGGGAGTGGCGACGGGGACGCTCGGGGAGTTGGTCGATCGCCGCGCCGGCCGTCGCTGAGGTAAGGCGCACCTGAGCCCGATTGTCAGCTCACACCCGCTGCCATATACGACAACGATCTTGTGTGGCACGCAAACTTCTTGACCGGTGTGCAAGTTCGTTGTCGTAAGCGACAGGGCCGGCAAAGGTGTGCGCTGGCGCCCCGCCCCGCAGGGCCTGGCTCGCTGCCGCCCGGCCCTCCGACATCATGGTTGCTACCGTGACTGCACGATGCGCCAGCTGACCCTTCGAGTCGACGACGCGCTCGCAGAGCGGCTAAAGGACGCCGCGTCGGAGCGACGACAGAGCGTCAACACCTTCGCGCAGTCGGTGCTGAGCGCCGCGGTCGACCCGCAGTTCGCCGATGGCGAGAGCGCGCGCGTGCGCGAGCGGCTGGCGCGCGCGGGCATTCTCGCGGCCACCGGCGGGACGCCCTCGACGCGT
>JACCXP010000078.1 GCA_013696905.1 Thermoleophilaceae bacterium | reverse complement strand
CGATGTGGGCGCCGCGTACGGGCTTGCCCCGGCGATCGTTGACGCCGGGACGGAGGCCGAGCTGCGTCGTCGCGCCCTCGAGGCTCTCGCCGAGCTCGTGCCCGCGGACGTTCTGACCTGGGACCGCGTCGAGCTGGCCACGGACGTCGTTCGCCATGAGGTGGTCCCCGCTGAGGCGGAGCTCCCCGGCACCTTCGAGGCGGTTGTCGGTCGCGCCGCTGATCACCCGCTCCTCGCGGCGTATGCGGCCGGGCGGCGCCCGGCTCTGCGGCTGTCGGAGCTCGTCGAGGCCGGCGCGCTCACCCACAGCGCGCTTTATGGCGACCTGCTCCATGCCTCAGGCGTCGAGTACCAGATCGCGATCGGCGTGAGCACCGGTCCCGGCGAGGCGGTCGTCGCCGGGCTCGGACGGACCGAGCGCGAGTTCTCCGAGCGCGACAGCGACGTGCTGAACATCGTCCGCCCGGGCCTCGAGGATGCGCTGCGGGCCGTGCAGGCCCGGGGTCGACTCGTGCGCGCGCTGGCCGCCGATCCGCCGCCGGGCACTGCCGTTGTCCTGCTCAACCGCGACGGCGAGATCGAGCTCTCGAGCCTTGACGCGGAGCGTTGGCTTGATGAGCACTTCGGGGTGGCCGAGCATCCCGGCTGGCTGCCCGGGCCGATCGCCCAGTGGCTCGCGCTGCCGCCGCGCCCGCCGCTGGTCAGCGAGCGCGACGGCCGGCGTCTCACGGTCTGCCTGCTCCCCGGCGATCCGCACGCTTTGCTGCTCGAGGAGCAGGTCGCGAGCTTCCGCGCGGCCGCCCTCGACCGCCTCGGCCTGACCGCGCGCGAGACCGAGGTCCTACGTGCGGCCACCGTCATCGATGACGAGGCCGAGATCGCTTGGGAGCTCTTTCTCAGCCTCCACGCCGTTCGCGACCGGCTTGCGCACCTGGAAGCCAAGCTCGGAGTGCGCACAGCCGCCGACGCCGTCGCGCGGGCCTTCCGCGAGAGCGCGTAGAGTCGCGCCGATCAGGGAGGCTTCGATGGCGAGCGCACAGGGCCAGGGCGAGCGGGAAGATCCGTGGGTGCTCAGAACGCCTCCCGGCACGTCGGAGTACACGATGTACCGCGACGAGTCGGCTGACCCGCCGGCCCTCGTCTGCCAGGTCGGCACGACGACCCTGAGCTACCGGCTGCTGCCTGGAGGATCTGCATTTGATGCTGAAGGAGCACGGAGACTGGATGTCCCTGGGCAGCGCCGATGAGAAGAAGCCCGCGGCCGAGGGCACCGTCGAGGCGTGGGCGCGCGCGGAGGCGAACCCGGTGGGCGGCTGGTACGGCCTCAAGAAGGGCCTGCGCGGGCGCTTTGCGATGTACGTGCCGCCGCTGATGGAGGCGCTCGGCCTGGCCGAGCTCGAACACAACCCCCGCAACAACCGCATGCGCGCGATCTGAACGCCGCGTGTCGCGACTTAGGGCGAACCGTCCGGTCCTGATTGGTCTTCCGAGCGAGCAGTTCGTCTACAAGGTCACCGGCTGGCCCACGAGGCTCCCGGGTGGGCTCAACCGGCCAGGAAGCTGAGCAGTGCCTGGTTGAACTCCTCGGAGTGGGAGGCGTTGAAGCCGTGAGGCGCGTCCTTGATGACGACGAGCCGCGCACCCTCGATCAGCTCGGAGCGCGAGCCACCACGGGATAGGTTCGCTTCTCGCCCAGGTCACGAGGCCAGGAGGTCCGACACATGAAGTTCGTTTACTTGAGCGCCGCCGGAGCCAGCGATCCGACGAGGTTCTCGATCCCCCTCCACCTAGCCGCGAACGGCTCCGTCGAAGTGGGTCAGGACGCTTGCGTGGTGCTCGCAGGAGACGCGACCGAAGTCCTGATTGGGGACACTGCCGAGCAGATGCAGGGGGTCGGCATCCCTTCGGTCCGCGAACTGCTCGCCAAGCTCCGCGACCACGCCGTTCCGATCTACGTCTGAAAGGGCTGCGCCGTCGCCCGTGGGGCGACCGAAGCCGACCTCGAGGCGGTCAACGGACGTTGGGTCGCGCCACCCGACGTGGCCAATCTCTGTGCCGACGCCGACAGGGTTCTGAGCTTCTGATCAGGGCCTTCTCGTGACGGGGGAGTCTCGCTGGGACCTCTCTCGGACCTTCGGGCTGTGCGCGCGAGAGCGGCGATCGCGGACCGAGGGGAGCCCGCACCTGAGCTCCGCGCTTGTCTCTAGTTAGGAGGCGGAGTAGGTTCGCGCCTCCAGCGTGCGAGGAGAGGCGTGACCGCTGCCCTGACAGCACCCACGTTCGGCCCACGCCCGGCGGCGGGAGCTCGATTGCTTGTGCGCATCCGCGCGCCGCCGAGACGCCATGGTGAGCGTCCTGACAATCCAAACAGGGAGCAAGTCATGCGTAAGAGATTTAGCCTGGCCGCGGTCCTCGCAGTCGTGATTGGAGTAGCGGGAGCCTCGCTCGCTTACGCCGGCGACTCAGCGGACGGCGAGTCGACGCAGACGATCCACCTGGTCGCGAAGACCGTCCAGGAGACAGAGCTCGACCTCGGCAAGGAGGGCTTTGGCCAAGGCGATCAGTTCGTCTTCGCCGACGACCTCTTCCGCGACGGCAAGAAGGTCGGTGACGATGGCGGCTTCTGCACAGCCGTGCGTGTCGGTCCGGGCGAATCGGCGACGTTCCAGTGCGTGGTCACCCTGTCACTAGAGAAGGGCCAGATCACAGTTCAGGGGCTGTTCACGTCCGCCGGCGAGGCGGACCAGAGCCCGTTCGTCGTCGCGATCACCGGTGGCACGGGCGCCTACCGAACCGCCCGCGGCGAGGTCAAGGTCCAGACTGACGCCGACGAGGAGCGGCTTACAGTGAAGCTCGTCAGCTGAGCTGAGACGGCGGGCAACCAGGGGGCGGCGTTCCTTGAGCGCCGCCCCGCCCGGCGAGATGAGGAACAGCGCGGCGGCGGCCAGCGCTCCGGCCGCGACCAGCCGGACCAGAGGCGAGACCACGAGTTCACCCGGGTCCGGCCGTCGCGGGTCGGTCCGCTGGTTGCGAAGCCAGATCGCCGCGACGAGCACCGGCGCGGCGATGTAGACGCTGATCCACCTTAAGCGAGCGCGACAACGAGCGCCGTAGCCGTTCCGGCCGCCACGAGCGCGAGGTGCGGCGAGCTGCGCCCGTCGCCCCCCCGGCGCGGCAGCAGGAGTTCGACGACGGCAAAGACCCCCAGACCGCCCAGCAGCGCCGTCCCGGGCGGCTCGACGTGGTCGACGTAGCGCAGGCTCGAGAGCACGGCGTGGACGAGCGCCAGCGGCACGGCGAACCACACGAGCCGGTGAAGGCGCTTCCACCGGCGTCCAAGGCCGACCTGCGCGCGCGCGTTAGAGGTCGCGAGCAGAGCTGCGAAGACGGTGGTGGCAAGCACGCCGAGGAGGATGTCTGGCGCGGCGAACTGCGCCAACAGGGACCGCTCGAAGTCGAACAACTCGAGCACGGCGACGGTCGAGTGAGCGACGAACCAGATCCCGAGCGCGGCGGCGAGCAGGTTGGCCGGCCAGATCAGCGCGGCGAGCCCGCTGGGGGCGCTGCTCTGAGTCTCCGGGCGCGGCACCGCCACCTCGTCGTAGCGCCCTCGCTCATCTGGGTCCGCCCTTCGTCTCGGTCATCGAGGACCGAGGCTATGGAAGGTCGTTGAGAGAACCCTG
>JACCXP010000077.1 GCA_013696905.1 Thermoleophilaceae bacterium | reverse complement strand
GTGGTAGAGCTGGCGGCGGTGACCCGGCTTGCCGTATCTGCCGTCGAAGCGCACGCGCGAGCCGGCGTGCTCAGGCCGCGGACACACCGCCTGGGCCGTGCTCCAGCGCTTGCCCTTCGTCGCCATCTCGACCGGCCACGACGCTAGACCTGGTCCCGGTCAGAACACTCAACGAGAAGCGTTGGGGGGGCCGCCCTACTTCTCGTCGACCTTGAGGGCGTTGCCGATCTCCATGAACGTGGGGGCCCACAACCCGACGAAGATGCCCCAGCGCTGGGCGCTTGGCTTGTCGTCGACCGACTTCGCCCGTCCCCAGGCGACGATGCTCGCGACGACCGAGCCGAGACCGAGGATGTAGGCGAGCTCACTTGTGACGCCGACGGCGCGCATTGCCTTGACCATCTGATGCTCCCTTCGCTTTTTACTTCGAGTCTGTTCCCGAAGCTCTTGCGTGGGCTACGGCCCGCCGGCACGCGAGGACCATGCCGGTCGGTGACCGCCGAGGACGGGCGTGCATGATTCGTGGCTTGACTGAAGGCGCGTAGCGGCGGCGGCCGAAGAGACGGGTGATGTCGCCCTCCCTGACCGGAGCGGCTCTCCCGCCCAGAGGAGCAGTCCCAGTGAAACTCGCCCGCCCCCGCCGTGGAGCCCGTGGACTCTGCCTGCCGCACCTGCTGGTCCTCGCCCTGATCGTCCTGCTGGCCGCCCCCGCAGCCGCGGCCGCGTCCCGGGCGAGCGTGACCGGCACCACTATTCAGTACACGGCGGGCGCCGATGAGTCGAACGACGTGCACGCCGAGCCCGTGGCCGCGGGCTCGTTCCGGTTCACGGACTCCGCAGCGCTCGCCGCCGGCTCCGGCTGCACGCAGGACAGCCCGAGCCAGGTCACATGCACGGCGGCGGGAGTCGACAAGGTCGCGTTCGACCTCAGCGACGGCGACGACGCGCTGTCGGCCTTCGACAACTACATCGGCGAAGAGGCGAAGGTCGAGGCGAGCGGTGGCGCCGGGGACGATCGGCTCGTTGCCGGCGTCTACACGAACACAGCCTTCGACGGCGGGACCGGCAACGACAAGGTCATCGTCGGCGACGGCGGCGGAAGCGCCGCGGGCGGGGCAGGCAACGACCAGCTCGAGGCCGGCGTCGAGTTCGAGGGGTCGCTCGACGGCGGCTCGGGCGACGACACCTTCGCGCTCGTCGGCAACCGTCAGACGGTGACCGGCGGCCCTGGACAGGACAAGGCCTCCTACTTCTCGTGGTCTCAGTGCTGCTCGCCGAGCGCCGTGCGCGTCGCGCTCGACGGCGCGGCGAACGACGGGCCTTTTGGGCGAGACGACATCGGCGACGACGTCGAGGTCGTCGAGGGCGGCTCGGGCGGGGACGCCCTGACCGGCAACGGTGCCGCCAACACGCTCCTGGGCCACGGCGGCGCCGACGACCTGAACGGCGGCGCCGGAGCCGACAATCACCAGGGCGGAGCGGGCAACGATCGCATCGACAGTCGCGACAGCGCGAGCGACAGCGTCAGCTGCGGGCCCGGACAGGACTCGGTCGCCGCGGACCTGGCCGATCTCGTGGGCAGCGACTGCGAGAGCGTGTCGAGGCCGCCGGGCACCCCGGCGACGGGCGAGCCGACGCCGATCGACTCGCCCTCGCCGCTCGTCGTAGAGCTCGCGCGCACGCAGACCTCTCCCCCCCGCGCGAACGTGGGGACGACCGCCGAGCCCGGCCAGGGCGGGGTACTCGGCTCGAGCTCGGCGGGCGTCGGCATCTCAGGGCGCGCCGCGACGCTGCGCGGCCGCTACCTGCGCGTGCGCCTCGCCTGCCCCTCGGGCGCGCGGCTGACCGGCGTCGTGACGCTGAGCAACAGCCGCTCGGGCCGCAAGCTCGGGTCCACCCGGTTCCGGTGCGCGGCGGGCCGCACGATCGTGGCAAGGGTCCGCCTGACGGCGCGCACACGGCGCCTCCTGAGCGGCTCGAGGAGCGCGCGGGTGAGGGTCCGCGTCGTCGCCCGTGACGGCTCCGGTGACGTCACCCGAGCCACCCGGATCGTGCGGCTTCGTTAGCCGATGGGCACCGCGTACACCGCGATCCCGACGAAGTGCAGCGCCGCCGCGACGATCACGAGCGTGTGAAAGACCTCGTGGTAGCCGAAGACGGCTGGTGACGGGTCAGGCCGGCCGGCCGCGTAGACGAAAGCGCCGACGCTGTAGAGCACACCCCCCGCCAGCATCAGTGTCATCGCCCCCACTCCGACGCCGCTGACGAGCTCTGGCAGCGACGCCAGGCCGAGCCAGCCGAGCCCGAGGCAGACGAGCGCCGTGAGCCACTTCGGGGCGTCGATCCAGGCGAGCTTCAGCACGATCCCCGCCAGCGCGCCGACCCACATCCCGACGAGTACCACGGCGGCCACCACGCCGTCGAGCACGAGCAGCGCGAACGGCGTGTAGGTGCCCGCGATCAGCACGAAGATCATCGAGTGGTCGAGGCGGCGCATCCGGCGCCGCGCTGCGGGCGCCCAGTCGACGCGGTGATAGAGCGCGCTGACGGTGAAGAGGCCGGCGAGGGCGGCGGCGTAGACGGCGGTCGCGGCCTTCGCGAGCACGCCCGGGGCGGCGAGCACGAGCGCGACCCCGGCGATCAACGACCCGAAGCACGCGTAGTGGTGCAGGACGCCGCGCAGGCGCGGCTTGACCTGGTGACCGGCGTCGCTCACCGCTAGTCCCGGATGACGAGGAAGGTGCCGAGGACCAGCAGGCCGACGCCGACCACGCGACCGAGCGATAGCGGCCGCTGCTCCAGGCCGAGCAGGCCAAAGCGGTCGATGAGCACCGCGGTGGCGAGCTGGCCGGCGACCGTGGCGGCGGTCACGCCGCCCCCGCCCAGGCTGCGCACGGCCACCAAGGCGGTCGTGACGTAGACGGCGCCGAGGAGCCCTCCGATCAGGTAGTACCAGCCGAGTCCGCGCGCCTCGCCGAGCTGGTCGAAGCCGCCGCTGAGCGCCGCGATGCCGATCAGCGCGATCGCCCCCACCGTGAACGAGAACGCCGCGGCGGCGAAGGTGCCGACGGCCTTGCCGAGCCCGGAGTTGATCGGCGCCTGAAGCGCGATCATGCCACCGGCGACCACAGTCGCGAGCAGGGCGAGGCCTCTGTCCATGTCGCCTACTTCGCCTCGAGCCAGTTGCGCCCGGCCCCGACGTCGACGGCGAGCGAGGGGTCGAGCTCGTAGGCGCCGGCCATCTGCTCGCGGACGAGCGTCGAAGCCGCCTCGACCTCCGCGTCGGGCGCCTCGAACAGCAGCTCGTCGTGGATCTGGAGCACGAGCCGGGTCTCGAGCCCGGCGCGCGCAATCGCGTCGTGGCAGCGGACCATCGCGAGCTTGATGATGTCGGCCGCCGTGCCCTGGATCACTGTGTTCACGGCCAGGCGCTCGCCGAGCTGGCGCGTCTGGCGCTGGCGCGCGCGCAGCTCCGGGATGCGCCGGATGCGCCCGAGCAGCGTCGTCACGTAGCCGTCGTTCGTGGCCCGAGAGATCGTCTGGGCGATGAACTCCCTGACCTTCGGGAAGCGGTCTAGGTACCGCTCGATGAACTCGGCGGCCTCGTCCTGGGGGATCTGGAGCCGGTCGGCGAGCCCGAACGCCGACAGCCCGTAGACGATGCCGAAGTTGACCATCTTCGCCTTCGAGCGCACGCCCGGGTCGACATCCCCCGGCGCGAGCCCGAAGATCTCGCCGGCTGTCGCGGCATGGACGTCCTCGCCACGGCGGAAGATGTCCTTCAGCACCTCCTCGCCGGCGATGTGTGCGAGCACCCGCAGCTCGACCTGCGAGTAGTCGGCCGACACGAGCAGATGCCCAACCTCAGCCACGAAACAGGCCCGGATCTCGCGCCCGAGCTCCGTGCGGATCGGAATGTTCTGCAGGTTCGGGTTGGTGCTCGAGAGGCGGCCGGTCGTCGCCGTGGTCTGGTTGAAGGTGGTGTGCAGACGCCCGGTGCGGGGGTCGATCAGCTGCGGCAGCGCGTCCATGTACGTGTTCTTCAGCTTCGTCAGCTCGCGCCAGGCCTCGACCCGCTCGATGATCGGGTGCTCGCCTCGGATCGCCTGGAGCACGCGCGCGTCGGTCGAGAAGCCGGTCTTCCCACGCCGCTTGCGCGACAGCTCGAGCTTCGCGAACAGGACCTCAGCGAGCTGCTGCGGCGAGCCGATCGTGAACTCCTCGCCCGCGTCGGCCCAGATCTCGCGCTCGAGCAGGGCGATCCGCTCGACGACCTTCGCGGAGATGTCCGCGAGCACGGCGGTGTCGAGCCGCACGCCAGCGCGCTCCATGTGCACGAGCACGTCGACCAGCGGCAGCTCGACGTCGTGGAAGAGGCGCACGAGGCCAAGCTCCTCGAGCGACTCGCGCTGGCGCGCCGCGAGCGCGTGCGTCACGACCGCCCGCGCGGCGATGCCGTCGCCGCCCGCGACCTGAGCCCCGATCCCCTCCTGCTCGGCGAGCTCCTCGAGCGCATAGCCGCGACGGGCGGGGTCGAGCAG
>JACCXP010000195.1 GCA_013696905.1 Thermoleophilaceae bacterium | reverse complement strand
GCGCGAGGCCGGCGCGCTCCGCCCCTTGTCACCGCCTCGCCGGCGCAGGCGGTCGAGGCCGGCCCCGGGGCTCAGGCGGTGGCGCAGGCTCGGGCGCGAGCGATAGAGGCGGTATTCGGGCCTGCGGTCGTCTGGCGGCTCGTCGCGCACCCCCTGGGTATACCGTCCCGCCGTGCGCGCGCGGCGGGTGATCGGCATCGACTCGGGCGGTACGAAGTTCCTCGGCGGCGTCGTCGACGAGGAGTTGCATGTCCATCACCGCGTCGCACGGATGATCGGCGGGCTGGGGGCCGACGAGCTTCTCGACGTGATGGCGGAGGCGGTGCTCGAGGCGCGGGAGGTCGCCCCCGACGCCGACGCAGTCGGCTTCGGGATCCCGTCGGTGGTCGATCAGCGGCGCGGGAGCTCGGTGTCCTCGCGCCACCTCCCGCTCGGGGGCGTCGCCTTCCGCGAGCTGATGACCGAGCGCATCGGCCTGCCCGTCTATGTCGACAACGACGCCAACCTGGCGATCCTCGCCGAGCACCGCTTCGGTGCCGCGCGCTTCGCCTCGCATGTGGTGCTGCTCACGCTCGGAACCGGCATCGGCAGCGGCCTCGTGCTCGACGGGAAGGTCTACCGCGGAGCAATCGGGGGGGCGGCGGAGATCGGCCACATGACTGTCGACCTCGACGGTCCGAAGTGCCCTGGGAACTGTCCCAACCGGGGCTGCCTCGAGGCGCTCGTCTCAGGCGCGGCGATTGGCCACGCCGGCCGGGCCGCGGCGCTCGAGCGGCCCCGGTCGGCGCTCGGGCGCGTCCACGCGCAGGGACGCGAGATCACCGGCCAGGTGGTGACCGACCTCGCACGGGACGGCGACGAGACAGCGGTCGAGATCCTCGACGGCGCCGGGCGGATGCTGGGCGTCGGCATCGTCAACGTCGTGAACATCTTCAACCCCGAGGTCGTGATCGTCGGCGGCGGGGCGATCGCGGCGGGCGAGCTGCTCCTCCAGCCCGCTCGCGAGGTCGTGCTCGAGCGAGCACTCGATCCCAACCGTGAGATGGTGCGGATCGTCCCCGCGCACTTCGGTCACGAGGCCGGGATGCTCGGAGGCGCCGTGCTCGCCCTCTCCGGCGGGCGCGCGTAACGGCATGAGCGGCCACCTTGTCGTCTGCGCGACGCCGATCGGCAACCTCGAGGACGTGACGCTGCGGGTGCTCGCGGCGCTCCGCGAGGCGGACGTCGTCGCCTGCGAAGACACTCGGCGCACGCGCACCCTGCTCGACCGCTACGGGGTCAGCGCGAGCCTCGTCTCCTATCACGAGCACAACGAGGAGCGTCGAGCCGCGGAGCTCGTGGAGCGGATGGCGGGCGGCGAGACCGTCGCGCTCGTCTCCGACGCCGGCATGCCGCTGGTGTCGGACCCGGGCTATGTGCTCGTGCGGGCGTGCGTGGCCGCAGGTCTGGCGGTCGAGGTGCTGCCCGGGCCCTCGGCGGCGCTCGCCGCGCTCGTGGCCTCGGCGCTGCCGGCCGATCGCTGGCGCTTCGCCGGCTTCCTGCCGCGCAAGCGGGGCGACCTCCGCCGTGTGCTCTCGGAATCCGGGGGCACGCTCGTCGCGTTCGAGTCGCCGCGCCGGGTGGCGGCCACGCTTGCGCTGCTCGCGGAGCTCGATCCCGAGCGCGAGGTCGCGGTCTGTCGCGAGCTGACGAAGCTGCACGAGGAGGTCGTGCGCGGCGGCGCCCGCGAGCTTGCGGACCGTTACGCGCAGGGGCCGCCGCGCGGCGAGGTCGTGCTCGTGGTCGCCCCGGCACGCGCGGGCGCGGGCGCGGCACAAGACGACGAGGCGGCGCTCGACGCGCTCGCCCGGCTCGTGGACGCCGGCGCGCGGGCGCGGCCGGCGGCGGGGGTGGTGGCAGAGCTCACGGGGGGCAGCGCCAACGCGCTCTACCGGACGTGGGTTGCCCGGCGGAAGCTGTGAGAGCGCGCTTGCGCGTGACGCCTTCGCGACGACCCGTCACGGGACTGCGAAGGACGGTGACATCCGCGCGACGAGCAGTGGCTGAGCCGATCTCGTCGCCGTAGCGTGGCGAGCATGAGAGCAGTCGCCCTCGCCGTCGCGACCCTGGCTCTGCTGGCGACCTCGCCGTCGCCGTCGATCGCCGCCGAGCGGTGGGCGTGGCCGGTGCGCGGCGAGGTCCTCAACCACTACCGCAACGGCGGCGATCCCTACGCCGCCGGACAGCACCGCGGCATCGACATCGGCGCGCCCGCGGGCACCGCGGTGATCGCCGCCACGGCCGGCAGCGTCACATTCGCCGGCAGCGCCGGCTCGTCGGGTCTGACGATCTCGATGCGCACGGCGGACGGGCGCTTCGACCTCTCCTACCTGCACCTGTCGGCGCTCTCCGTCAGGAAGGACGATCAAATCGCGGCGGGCGACCGCGTCGGCGCGGTGGGGATCTCCGGGACGCGCTCGGATCCGCGGCCACACCTTCACTTCGGCGTCCGCGACGCGGCCAAACAGCACAGCTACGTCGACCCGCTCACCTTCCTGTCACCTCCGGGCGCGCCGCCACAGCCCGAGCCACCGCGTGCCGCGCCGGTGCCGGTATTCGGCCCCGCACGACCCGCGCC
>JACCXP010000131.1 GCA_013696905.1 Thermoleophilaceae bacterium | reverse complement strand
GACGCGCTCGGGATCGAGCGGCACGAGCCCGACCGCGTAGGAGAGGACGAGCATCCCATGTGCGATCCGCCCGCCGAACGGGCTCCGCTCGGCCCACACGGCATCGGTGTGGACAGGGTGGAAGTCGCCGGTCAGGGCGGCGAAGGAGACGACGTCTGCCTCGGTGATCGTGCGTGCTCGGGTCGAGAAGCGCTCGCCCTCTGACAGCGAGTCGAAGTCCTGGGCGAAGAACTCGTGAGCCGAGGTCACGAGGCGCGGCGTGCCGCGAGCGGGGCGACCTCGACCCCGAAGCGCTCAAGCGTGCGCATCACCTCGGTGGCCGCGCGGCGGTTGCCGTCGAGCGAGGGGTGAAAGCCGTCGCCCGCGAAGTTGTCGCGCACGACCGCCTGCGGGTGCTCGGCCCACTCCATACAGTGGACACCGTGGCGGCGAGCCACCGAGCGCGTGGCCTGGCCGAGCTGACGCATGCCGCGTGTCACCCGCTCGCGCGTACGCGGGCGCAGCGGCATGAAGCGCGCCAGGTCCGGCACGGTGGCGGTCAGCACGATCGCCCCCGGCAGGGCGCTTCCGAGACGAGTCAGGATCTGGTCGAAGGTAGCCGCGTAGGCGCCGATGTCGGGCCGCACCGACAGCAGCACGTCGTTTGCGCCGCAGATCACCGTCACGACGTCTGGCCGCAGCGCGACAGCCGGCTCGAGCTGGTGCTCGACCACGTGCGCGCTCGGCACGCCCGGAACCGCCAGGTTGTGGTACTCGACGTCGGGATTCACGTCCTCGAGCGCCAGCGCGAGCTCATCGGCCCAGCGCGCCGTCGTCGAGCCCTCGGCGCCCGCGGTGAACGAGTCCCCCAGGGCGACGTAGCGGTTGACCTCGCCCTTGAGGCCGCGGAGCCGGCGCGGATCGCTCACAGCGGGATGTTCCCCCCGTGACCGCCGCGCGCACCGTGCTTGCCCGACAGCGTGCGCAGGCCCCAGGCGAGCCGCGAGCGCGTGTCCGCCGGCTCGATCACCTCGTCGATGAAGCCGTCGCGCGCGGCCACGCTCGCGCGCAGGTGCTGCTCGCCGTAGTCCTCGGCCAACCGATCGCGCTCGCCGGCGGGATCGTCGGCGTCGGCGAGCTGGCGGCGGTTGACGATCCCGACCGCCTGCTTGGCGCCCATGATCCCGATCTCGGCCTGCGGCCAGGCGAACGCGAAGTCGGCGCCGAGATCCTTCGAGTTCATCGTGATGTAGGCGCCGCCGTAGGCCTTTCGCAGCACGACCGTCAGGCGCGGCACCGTCGCCTCGGCGAACGCGTGCAACAGCTTCGCGCCGTGGCGGATCACCCCTGCCGACTCCTGGCGCGTGCCGGGCATGAAGCCGACCGTGTCGACCAGCACCACCAGTGGCAGGCCGTAGGTGTTGCACATGCGCACGAAGCGGGCGCCCTTCTGGGCGGTGTCCGCGTCGAGCGTGCCGCCGAGATAACGCGGCTGGTTCGCGATCACTCCAACGGACCGCCCCTCGATGCGCGCGAACGCCGTCACCAGGTTGCGCGCCCACTTCGACGACACCTCTAGGACGCTGTCGTCGTCGACGATCGAGCCGATTACGTCGCGGACGTCGTAGACCGTGCGCGGGTCGTCCGGCACGTGGCGCCCGGGATCCTCGTCGCCCGCCTCGCGTGCCTCGGCGAGCGCGGGCACGGCATCGGCGCTCTGGGGCAGGTAGGAGACGATCTGGCGCGCGAGGAAGATCGAGTCGACGTCGTTTCGCACGACGAACTGGCAGACGCCGTTTCGCTCGTGCACCCCCGATCCACCGAGGTCCTCGGTCGAGACGCTCTCGCCGATCACCTCCTGCACCACGCCCGGCCCGGTCAGGAACATGCTCGCGTCCGCGGTCATGACGACGAAGTCCGTCAGCGCCGGCGAGTACGAGCCCCCGCCCGCGGACGTGCCGGTGATGACCGATATCTGCGGCACCCGGCCCGACAGCGCGACGTTCTCGCGGAAGATGCGCGCGTAGCCGCCGAGCGCGGCGATGCCCTCCTGCATGCGCGCCCCGCCCGACTCGATGAAGCCGATCACGGGCGCCTTGGCGTCGCCGGCAAGGCGCATGATGCGCACGATCGTGTCGGCGTGGACTTCGCCGAGCGAGCCGCCGGCGAAGCCGGCGTCCTGCGCGTAGCAGAACACCGGGCGCCCGTCGATCAGCCCAGCGGCGCCGACGACGCCATCGCCCGCCCGGGCTTTGTCGCCCATCCGCCGCGAAGCGGCCTCGGAGCGGATCACGTGCAGCGATCCTTCGTCGCAAAGGAGCTCGAGCCGGCGCAGCGGCTCGAGCCGCCCGTCGGCCTCGAAGCGGCCGTAGGCGGCCGCGCGGTCTGTAATTGACGTTGTCATGTTCCCCTCAGGCAGACGACTGCGTTGTGTCCGCCGAAGCCGAAGGCGTTCGAAAGCGCCACCGCCGGCCGCGGCCCGGATCCGTTCTGGCGCTCTCGCAGCGCCTTAGCCTCGCCCGGCACGTAGTCGAGGTCAAGTCCCTCGTCGGGTTCCCCGTAGTTGAGCGTCGGCGGGGCGACGCGCTCGCCGAGCGCATAGACGGTCGCGATCGCCTCGACGGCGCCCGCCGCGCCGAGCAGGTGCCCGATCGCCGACTTGAGCGAGGACACCGGCACGCGCGCCGCGTGCTCACCGAGCGCGCGCTTGATCGCCGTAGTCTCCGAGCGGTCGTTGAGCGGGGTCGAGGTACCGTGGGCATTCACGTAGTCGACATCCTCGGGCTCGATCCCCGCGTCCTCGAGCGCGCGCAGGATCGCGCGCACGGCGCCCTTGCCGTCGGGATCGGGGGCCGTGATGTGGTGCGCGTCGGAGCTCGCGCCGTAGCCCGCGACCTCGCCGAGGATGCGAGCGCCACGGCGCTCGGCGACGTCCGCGTCCTCGAGCACGAGGATGCCCGCGCCCTCGCCCATCACGAAGCCGTCGCGACGGGCGTCGAACGGTCGCGAGATACCCGAGTCGGACGTCGCTCCCATCGCGGCGAATGCGGCGGTCGCGAGCGGGGTGAGCGTGCACTCGGCGCCGCCGGCCACGATCGCGTCGGCGTCGCCGGCGTGGATCATGCGCACCGCGTCGCCGATCGCGTCGGCGCCGGCCGCACAGGCGGAGACTGTGCCGTGCGCCGGCCCACGCAGGCCGAAGCGCATGGCAAGCGCGCCAGGTGCTGCGTTCGGCATCATCAACGGCACGGCGAGCGGGGAGACGCGTCCCGCGCCGGACTCGCGCAGGATGTGGTGCTGGTCCTCGAACGAGCCCATGCCGCCGATGCCGGTGCCGATCACGCAACCGACGCGGTCGGGGTCGATCGGGAGGCCGTCGCCCCAGCCGGCGTCATCGAGCGCCTCCTGGCAGGCGGCGATCGCGAGCTGGGTGAAGCGATCGGCCCTGCGGGCTTCCTTCTTCGACAGGAAGTCGCTCGGCTCGAAGTCCGACGCCGCGCCGATGCCGCCCTCGATGCCCGACTCGCCACGCCTCCAGCGCTCGAACAGGGTGCGCGCGCCGAGGCCCAGCGGGGTCACGGCGCCCATCCCGGTGATCACGACGCGGCGGCTCATGCGGCGCGCGCGACCACCAGGTCGATCGCGTCCCCGACCGTCTTCAGCCGCTGGGCGTCCTCGCCCTTCAGCTCGACGCCGAACTCGTCCTCGATCACCTGCGACAGCTCGACGATGTCGAGCGAGTCGACGTCGAGCGACTCGAAGGTCGCGTCGCGGGTGATCTCGTCGCGCTCGGCGCCGAGCTCGGCGATCGCCTCGACGACCTTCTCCTCGACTGCCTGGGGTGTAGCTGTGGTTGCCATCTCGGTCCGTCCCTCCTGTGTCGCTTTGAATCCTCGGGTCAAGCGGTCAGTCCGCCGTCCACGGTCAGCGTGGACCCGGTCACGTAGCTCGCTTCCTCGGAGGCGAGGAACCGCACGCATGCGGCCACCTCCTCGGGCGTCCCGGCGCGCCTGGCCGGCACGGCCTCGAAGAATCGCTGCTCGTCGACGCCCGCCGCGAGCTCCGTCTGCACGAGCCCGGGCGCGACGGCGTTGACGGTCACGCCACGGCGCGCGACCTCGGCGGCGACCGTCTTCGTCAAGCCGATCAGCCCGGCCTTCGAGGCGGCGTAGTTGGCCTGGCCCGGGTTCGCCCGCTGCCCGACGATCGAGGCGATGTTGATGACGCGTCCGAAGCGGGCCCGCATCATCGGCCGCAGGGCGCGCCGGATGAGCCGGAAGGGGCCCGACAGGTTGGTGTCGAGCACGAGCCGCCAGTCCTCGTCGTCGATCTGCGGGGACAGGTTGTCGGCCCGCACGCCGGCGTTGTTGACGAGCACCATGACCGGGCCGAAGCGCTCCTCGACCTGCGCACAGAGCCGGTCGGCGGCGTCCGGGTCGGAGACGTCGCCCTGCACGGCGAGCGCCTGTCCGCCGCGCTGCTCGATCGCCGCGATGACGCGCTCGGCGCCGGCGGCGTCCGAGCGGAAGTTGACGCCGACCGGCCAGCCCTCGGAGGCGAGCGTGGTGGCGATCGCGGCGCCGATGCCACGCGTCGCGCCGGTCACGAGCGCGGCTCCCTCACGCGCCATTGCCGCTCCATTCGACAACAACCCCGCCCCAGGTGAAGCCGGCGCCGAATGCGGCGAGCAGCACGCGGGCGCCGTCGTGCAGCCGGCCCTCGGCCTCGGCCTCGGCTAGCGCGATCGGGATCGAGGCGGCCGAGGTGTTGCCGTAGCGGGCGACGCAGTCGACCACTCGCTCGGCGGGCAGGTCGAGCCGCTGGCCGACGGCGCGCAGGATGCGGTGGTTTGCCTGGTGGTAGACGAACAGATCGATGTCGTCCTGCTTGAGGCCGGCGGCGGCGAGCGACTGGCCCGTGACCTCGGTCATGCGCTTGACGGCGTGACGAAAGGTCTCCGGGCCGTCCATGCGCATCAGCGGGTCCGCGCGCGTCATGACGATGAGGCCGCCGTTGTGGCCGTCTGCGCCCAGCACGACGGGGCCGACGTTGCCGGGGGCCTCGGCTGGGCGCATGACTACCGCCCCGGCGCCGTCGCCGAAGATCGCGGCGGTCTGGCGATCGTCGGGATCCGTGAAGCGGGTGAGCACGTCGACCCCGATCACGAGCACGTTGTCCGCGCGAGCGCTCTCGATCTGCGCGGTCGCGAGCCCGACCGCCGACAGGAAGGCGGTGCAGGCGGCGCCGACGTCGATCGCCCCGGCGCGCTCGGCGCCGAGCTCGGCGGCCACGAGCGGCGCCGTGTTGGGGGTGATCTCGTCCTGGCTCATCGTGCCCACGAGCACCAGGTCGACGTCAGCGGCATCGAGGCCCTCGCGCTCGAGGGCGGCGCGGCCGGCGGCGACCGCGAGGTCCGAGAGGCGCTCGTCGGCGCCGATCACGTGGCGCTGGCGGATGCCGGTGCGCTCGACGATCCAGCGGTCGTCGAGCCCGAGCCGCTCCGCGATCTGGGCGTTGTCGACCACGGTCTCGGGCAGCGCCACGCCGACCGATCCCAAGGACGCGCCGCGCAGCTCGCTCGCCGCGAAGCGTGAGCGGCTGGAAGCGGCGTGTGCGAGCGTCTCAGACATGGGCGGGCTCAGGCGTATCGGCGCTGAGCGCCTCGACATCGCGTCCGAGCGTCTTTCGTGCCAGACCCGAGAGCACCTTGCCGGGCCCCGTCTCCACGTAGCGCTCGGCGCCGCGCTCGCGCAGCGCGAGCAGGGTCTCTCGCCAGCGCACCGGGGCGAGCACGCCCTGGGCGAGCTCGCGGCGCGGGTCCTCGAACGGGCGCGCGCTGCCGGCGCAGATCACGGTCGTGCGCGACGGATGGAACTCCACCTCGGCGAGCGCCGCCTCGAGCGCAGCCACCGCCGGGGCCATCAGCGGTGAGTGGAAGGCGCCCGCGACGGGGAGCGCGACCGCGCGCAGGCCCTCGGACTTGGCATTGCCGGCGGCGGCATCGATCGCCTCGCGCGCGCCGGAGAGGACGACCTGGTCCGGCGAGTTGTCGTTGGCGAGCGTGAGCCCGTGGCGCTCGGCGAGCGGCGCCGCCTGCTCAGCGCTGCCGCGCACGGCGAGCATGCCGCCACGCGAGCGGACGCCGGCGTCCTGCATCAGCCGTCCGCGCTCGGCGACTAGGCGTAGGCCGTCCTCGGGCGAGAGCACACCGGCGGCTGCGAGCGCGGCGAACTCGCCCAGCGAGTGGCCGGCCATGAGCTCCACCTGAGGTTCGCCGAGACGCGTGAAACCGGCCAGGCTCGCGCAGTAGATCGCCGGCTGGGCGAAGTGCGTGCCCTCGCCGGCGCGCGCGAACGGGTCGCCGCCAGAGACCTCGAGCGCGAGCTCGAGGAGCTCGGGCCGATGGCGCTCGACGGTCTCGCGCATCGTGTCCGTCTGGCTCCCCTGGCCGGGAAAGAGGAGTGCTGTGGGCGGGGTCATTCACAGAAAGTTCACCGCCGCGACGGTTCCGTTACCCGCCCGCGAGCATTCCCCCCATGTGGGGGGGTCGCCTTGGACCGAGCCTCAGTCGAGCAGCCCGAGCCGCTGCGCCCGCTGCACCGCCTCGGCGCGGTTGCGCACGCCGAGCTTCTTATAGACCGCGCTCGTGTGCTCCTTGACCGTGTGCGGCGACAGGTAGAGCCGTCCGGCGATCTCGCGATTGGTCGCTCCCGAGGCGATCTCCGTCAGCACGTCGCGCTCGCGATCTGACAGCGACGACGAGCCCTGCTCGGGCGCCGCCGCGAAGAGCGTCTCCCCGCGCCCGACCATCTGCAGCGCGCGCGCGACGTCGCTCGCGCCCCAGTCCTTCGACACGAAGCCGGACGCGCCGGCGGCGCGTGCCGCGCTCGGCGAGATCCGCCCGGCGCCCGAGATCAACAGCACGTTCGTGCTCGGCGAGGCAGCCCGGATCGCCTCGGTCACCTCGGCGCCGGACTCATCGCCGAGGAACAGGTCGACCAGCGCAACGTGCGGGGCGAACCTGCGCGCCGCCTTGACCGCCTCGAGCGAGCTTCTCGCCGACAGGTAGCTCTCGACCCACGGCTGCTCCGAGAGCAGCAGGCGAAAGCCCCAGTGCACGACGTCGTGGTCGTCGACCACCAAGACGCGCAGGCGCTCGCCGCGTGCGTCCGGGCGGGGGGCCTGAGTGGCGTTCACGCGTCCTCCAGCGGCACGACGAGCCGGAGTCGCCAGCGGTCGCCGGCGAGCGGCCCGAACTCGACCACGCCGCCCTGCTGGAGCGCCTCGAACTGGGCGAGCCGCAGCCCCATGCCGGTGCCCTTCTCGCGATAGCGGCGGATGCCGTCGTTCATCACCTCGAGCTGGAATGTGCCCTCGTCCGAGCCGACGCTCACCTCGACGCGAGTCGGCTCGGCGTGCTTCTGCGCGTTGCGAAGCGCCTCGGCGAGCACGGACTGGGCAAGCGGCTCGACATGGGATGGAAGCGGACGCGAGTCCTGCCAGCGAAGCTCGAGCGGCACACCGTCGCGGCGGCGCTCGAGGCGCTCGAGCTCGGCGCGCAGAGTCGTCTGGGTCTCACGTGGGCTGAGGGCGAGCGGGCGGCGCAGCGCGGTGCGCAGGTCCGCGAGCGCGGTCTGCATCTCGAGTGCGCAGCGGGCACGCTCTGCGGCGCTCAACTCGTGCCCGGCACTCAGCGCCAGCGAGACCCCGAACAGCCGCTGGATCACCTGCTCGTGGATCTCGCGCGTGAGGTCGATCCGGTCCGCCAGGCCGCGCGTGCGCTCCTGGTGGCGGGTGGCGATGCGCGCGGCCTCGGCGAGCGCTCCGACCTTCCCAAGCGTCCACATCGCGTGGCGCTCGGCGTCGGTCAGCCGGAAGTGCCCGCCACCTCGGTCCGCGAACAGCACGCCGAAGCGCCGGCCCGCCGCGGCGAGCGGCGTGCAGGTCAGCGTGGTAAGCCCGAGCAGCCGTGCGTACTCCGCCGGCACCTCGCGCTCGATCTGCTCGGAGACCTCGACGACGCGATCCTCCGACAGCGCGCGCCGGGCCAGTGGCGACTCCTCGAGCGTGGCGTCCACCGCCTCGAGCAGCGTGCGATCCATACCCCAGGAGCCGACGGCACGCACGCGGTGGAGCGCCTCGTCGTATAGGAACAGCGCCACCCGCTCCATCGAGGTCAGGCGGCAGACGGCCTGGCAGATGCGCCCGTAGAACTCGTGCGAGGGGATCGGGGCGTCGAGCTCCGACAGAAGCGCGACGAAGACGTCGAGCATCTGCACGCGCGGCGCCTCGGGCGCGGGCGCCTGGCTCGTCACCTGGTCCCCAGAGGTCGTCGCCGGCGGCTTCACCTCGCCCCCGCGGCCGTGGCGAGCGCCGCGTACGCCGCACCTGGATCGGGAGCCCCGAACACCGACGATCCGGCCACGAACACCGAAGCGCCGGCGGCCGCGCACGGGCCGATCGTCTCGAGGTCGACGCCACCATCCACCTCGAGCGCGACACCTTCGCCGATCAGCGAGCGCAGCCGCTCGAGCTTCGCAAGCGAAGCGGGCATGAAGCGCTGGCCGCCCCAGCCCGGCTCGACGCTCATGCAGATCACGAGGTCGATCACGTCGCCGAGCGCCTCGACCGCCTCCGGCGGCGTGGCGGGCTTGATCGCGAGGCCGGCCAGGCAGCCGGAGGCGCGCACTTGCTCGAGCGCACGGCGCGGGTCGGCCGTGGCCTCGTGGTGGATTGTGATCAGACCCGCTCCTGCGGCCGCGAAGAGGGTGATCTGTGGCTCCGGTGGCTCGATCATCAGGTGCACATCGAGTGCGCCGCCCACCGCGCGCACCTGCTCGCCGATCGACTCGATCACGACCGGACCGATCGAGATCGGCGGCACGAAGTGCCCGTCCATCACGTCGACGTGGACCACCCGCGCCCCGGCCCGCATGACCTCGTCGAGCTGCGCGCCGAGCCGCGAGTAGTCGGCGGCGAGGATCGACGGAGCGACGCGCGGCTCGCGCAGGAGATCGGCGATCACCGGCCGCTGCGCCTCCCGGCCGAGGTGTGGGTTAACATCGTTATCCCTAGGAGGGGGTCAATTGGACGAGAAAGCGGGCTTCCAGGCGAGCGCGTTCGCTGACTTCGGTGCCGCCGCCCGAGCCGCACTCGCATACTTGCACGAACGCATCGGCCTCGAGCTGTGGATCGTCGTTCGCCGGGACGGCGATCACGTGGTCGTCGACGACGTCATCCATGCGGGTCTCGATGTCGCGCCGGGGCACCTGCTGGCGCTGGCGCGGGCGCTGCACGCGGCCGGTCTCACGCGCGTCGAGCCCGTCGCCGCGGACGTGCCGCAGCCGACGGAGATCGCCGGGCCCGGCGGGGCTCCGCTCGCCGCCTACGTG
>JACCXP010000105.1 GCA_013696905.1 Thermoleophilaceae bacterium | reverse complement strand
GCCTGGCGCGTGACCGAGAAGGCGCCCGAGATGACGGCCTGCGAGGCGATCACCGTGGCGAGCGTCGCGAGCAGCACCAGCGGGATCTGTCCCCAGCCGGGGGCGAGCAGGAAGAACGGGTTCTCCGCTGCGCCGCGATCTGACACCAGCAGGACCCCTTGGCCCATGTAGTTGAGCAGCAGCGCCGGGAGCACGAGCCCGAACCAGGCACGGCGGATCGGCGGACGGCCGAAGTGGCCCATGTCGGCGTAGAGCGCCTCGGCGCCCGTCACCGCCAGGACGACCGAACCGAGCGCCAGGAACGCGATCGAGCCCTGGTCGAGGAAGAACGCGACCCCGTAGGTCGGCGACAGCGCCTTGAGGATCGACGGCTCCTCGATCACCCTGATGAGGCCCAGCACGCCGATCGAGCTGAACCAGACCAGCATCACCGGCCCGAACAGTCGCCCGACCACGCCGGTGCCGAAGTGCTGGAAGACGAACAGGGTCGTGAGGATGGCCAGCGCGATCGGGATTACGAACCGCTCGAGGCCGGGCGCCGCGACCTGCAGGCCCTCGACGGCCGAGAGCACGGAGATCGCCGGCGTGATCATCCCGTCGCCGTAGAAGAGCGCCGCGCCGAAGACGCCGAGCGCGATCAAGAGCCACTTCCCGCGCGACGTCTTCATCGACGCGCCCTGGTTGAGCGAGATCAGCGCCATGATCCCGCCCTCGCCGCGGTTGTCGGCGCGCATGATCAACAACACGTACTTGACGCTCACGATGATCGTGATCGCCCAGAAGACGAGCGACAGGACGCCGTAGACGCTCGCGGGATCGGGCGTGAGCCCGTGCTGCTCGCTGAAGGTCTCCTTCATCGCGTACAGCGGGCTCGTGCCGATGTCCCCGAAGACGACGCCGAGCGCCCCGAGTGTGAGCGCGGCCGCCCCGCCGCGCACGGGCGGGGCACTCGGCTTGGGCGAGCCGGTAGGCGCGGCTACCGCCGAGGCTCGTGCGTCACGGTCTCGAACGGCGGCTTCCAGGCGCTTGGCTTGAGCAGCGTCAGCTCGCAGAAGTAGCCGTCCGGATCGCCGAAGAAGAGGCTGACGTGGTCGCCGAAGTCGGTCACCTCTCCGTACGTCGCGGCGCGCGCCAGCAGCCGCTCGCGAACGGCCGTGAAGCCATCGAGGTCGCTCGCCTCGAGGCTGAAGTGGCGCACGCGGCCGCTTGAGGACGGCTCGCCAGGCGCGCTCGCGGGCGTCCCACCGAGCGAGCCCTCGGGCTGCTCGAAGGCGTGCAGCGCGGCGTTGCCGACGGTGACGATCCCGGGACCTGGGCGGCCGTCGACGAAGCCTGCGCCGAACACGGCGGTGTAGAAGGCCGCGAGGCGGTCGAGGTCGCGCGTGGCGAGCGCGATGTGGTGGACGCCTCGTACGAACGCCACCGCGCCGTTGGTCCCCGACGGCGCGACCACCGCGTCCGCCTCGCCGACGCAGCCCTCGCGCAGCGCGCTCTCGAGCGTCGAGTGACGCGCGATGCGGGCGATGCAGCCGTCGCGCACCTCGAACACCGACGCGACCAGCTGTTCCTCGCCCAGCTCAGCCGTCGCGGCGGATCGCCAGCGCGCGCTCTGCTCGACGACCACGGTCTGGCCGCAGGCGAAGGCTCGACGCAGCTCGAGCGCGATGCCGGCCCCCTCGAGCCACTCGCGCAAGAGCTCCCTGCCGTAGCCCCTGCCACGCGGGCCTTCGACGTCAACGTCTCGCTCCGCGAGCGCGACCGCCCGCTCGGCGTCGCCTGCGTTGACCGCCGCATGCCAGGCCTCGACGACCTCAAAGCCGCGCGTTCGCATCGCACGGCAAGGTATCCGAAGCGCGGGGGCTCGCGTCTAGCCGAGCAGGTCCTCCACCACCGCCCTGGCCGCGAGATAGCCGGGCGCGCCTGTCACCGCGCCGCCGGGGTGAGCTCCGGAGCCCGCCAGGTAGAGGCCCTCGACACCGCCGAAGCGCCGCGGTCCGGGGCGCTCCTCGAGCACTTGTCCCGGCAGCATCTCGCCATGGAAGATGTGGCCGCCGGTGAGGCCGAAGCGCTGCTCGAGCTCGCGCGGGCCGAGTGCAAGGCGCGCGAGGATCCGGTCGGGGAGGCCCGGGCACACCTGCGAGAAGCGGGCGACGCAGAGGTCGGCCGCGGCGTCGGCGTCGACATCGGCTGGAAAGGACTGGCAGAACAGCGACAGCACATGGCGGCCGGGCGGGGCGAGCGTCGGATCGGCCGCGGTCTGGCAGGCGGCCTCGATCCAGGGCGGTTCGGGCAGGCGCCCGGCACGGGCGTCGTGCGCCGCCGATCCGAGATCCTCAAGCGTAAAGCCGATGTCGATGGCTCCGCGCCAGGGCTCGGGACCCGGCCAGGCCGGGAAGTCCGGCAGCTCGTCCAGCAGCAGCATCACCTTCACCACCGGCCCGGCCTGTCGCCAGCCCTGGGGGGCGCTCCCGTCGGCGAGCGCCGACGTGCGCAGCGGGTCGGCGTTTGAGAGCACGGCCCGGGCGCGCACCTCGCCGGTGGCGAGGACGACGCCCCTGGCCACCCCATCCTCGACGGCGATCCGCTCCACGGGCGCGCTCACGTTGATCCGCGCGCCGGCTGCCTCGGCGGCGCGCCGCAGCGCCTGCGTGACCGCGCCCATGCCCCCGCGCGCGTAGCCCCAGGCCCCGGGCGGGGAGGTGGCCTCGCCGAGCTCGTGGTAGAAGCCGACGAAGGCGGTGCCGGGATCTTCGGGACCGGCCAAGGTCCCGATCAGCCCCTGCAGGGCAAACGGCACGCGCACCTCGGGCGAGGGGATGCCCTCGAGCTCGGAGGCGATCGAGCCATCGAGGATGCCCGCTCCGACGGCCTCGAGCCAGCGCCCGCGGTCTGGCGGCTCGAGCATCAGCGGGCGTGCGCGGCGAGCCGCCTCCTCCCAGCGCTCGGCCCAGTCGGCGTAGCCGGCGGCGTCCGCGCGCGACCAGTCGCGCTCGAGCTGGGCGTGCGTGCGCCGGCGATCGGACCATGTCACCACCTTGCGGCCGTCCGGCTGCGGGGCGAACAGGTACGGCTCGTGCACCTCGACCCGCAACCCGTGGCGCTCGAGCTCGAGCTCGCGCATGATCCGGCCGCGCAGCAGCGACAGCGTGTACGCGGCGGGCGAGGCGCGCACCCCCGGCCACAGCTCCTCGGTGACGCACGCGCCGCCGACGACGTCGCGGCGCTCGAAGACCTCCACCGTGAGCCCGGCGCGAGCGAGGTAGGCCGCTGCGACGAGGCCGTTGTGCCCGGCGCCGATCACGCAGGCGTCGACCGAACGGGCGCTCAGCTCTACCGCCGGCTAGCAGCCGTCGACGTCGCAGCTCGCGCCGGTCGCGACGACCGCCAGCCCTGGCCGCGCGTCCCACGCGCTCTGAAGCAGCTCTCCGAGGACCTCGGCCGGCTGCGCTCCGGCGGCGCCGACGGCGCGGTCGACCACGAAGAACGGCACGGCGCTGATCCGCAGCGACGCTGCCGTGCGCTCGTCGTCCCGGACCTCCGCCGCGAAGCGGTCGGTCTCGAGCACGTCGCGCACGCCGTCCTGCGGCAGGCCGACGTCGAGTGCCAGCCGCTCGAGCACCGCCGGGTCGCCGATCGCCTCCCCTTGCGTGAGGTAGGCGCGCATCAGGCGCTCCTTGAGCGCGTCCTGGAGCTCGTGGGCCGCCGCCAGGTGCAGCAGCCGGTGAGCGTCGAAGGTGTTGCCGCCGCGGGCGAGGTCGAAGCGGAAGTCGAGCCCGACCCCTGCGGCCACCTGCGTCATGCCGCGCTGCATCTCGAGCGCCTGCGCACGGCTCGTGCCGTACTTCTCGGAGAGGTGGGTGGCGCCGTCGACCGGGCGCTCGCGCGGCGCGTGCGGATCGAGCTCGAAGCTCCGCCAGGTGACGCGAACCGCGTCTCGGTGCTCGAACGCGGCGAGCGCGGCCTCGAAGCGGCGCTTGCCCACGTAGCACCACGGACAGGCGATGTCGGACCAGATCTCGACGTGCACCGGCGCTCCTTCCTCTGGGCTGGCGGCATTCCAGGGACTCCAGCGAGGGTAGCGTCGGCACGACCGGGGCCCGGGGCGTCGCGGTCTCGTCTAGGTTGAGCCGCGTGGCGGGGGCAGACATCATCGATGGCGCCGCCCTGGCGGCGCGGGTGCGCGAGCGCGTCGCCGCGGAGGTCTCCCAGCTCGCGTCGAGGGGAGGGGTCGCGCCCGGCCTGGCGACGGTCCTCGTGGGTGAGGATGAGGCGTCACAGGTCTACGTGCGACGCAAGCGCGAGGCATGCGAGCAGGTGGGCATCCGATCCTTCGACCACGACGTCGCGGCCGACGTCACGCCCGAGGAGCTTGCCGAGCTGCTCTCGCGCCTGAACGGCGACGAGGGCGTGCACGGGCTGCTGCTCCAGCTCCCGCTCCCGCCGGAGCTCGATCAAGATGAGATGACGGCGCTGATCAGCCCGCGCAAGGACGTCGACGGCCTGACGCCCGTGAACGCCGGCCTGCTGATGCACGGCCGCCCGGGGCTCGTGCCGTGCACCCCGGCGGGAGTGATCGAGTTGCTGCACCACGCCGGCACGGAGCTCGCAGGCGCGCACGCCGTCGTGCTCGGTCGCTCGATCCTGGTCGGGCGCCCCCTCGCGGCGCTGCTGCTGGGCGAGAACGCGACGGTCACGACCTGTCATTCGCAGACGCGCGACCTGGCCGGGGTCTGCCGCAGCGCCGACGTGCTCGTGGCCGCGGTCGGGTCGCCGAAGATGGTGGGGGCCGACATGGTCAAGGAGGGCGCGACCGTGATCGACGTCGGCATCAACCGCACCGACGAAGGCCTGGTCGGCGATGTCGACTTCGACGCCGTCAGCGAGCGTGCGCGAGCGATCACGCCCGTGCCGGGTGGCGTCGGGCCGATGACGATCGCGATGCTCCTCGCCCAGACGGTGGCCGCAGCGCGGCTCCCGCGCCCGCCCGCCC
>JACCXP010000076.1 GCA_013696905.1 Thermoleophilaceae bacterium | reverse complement strand
GGCCAGCCCGGCCCCGTAGAACTCGACGAACTTGCCGACCACGCCGCGCTCGCGGAGCTTCTCGGTCACGGTCAGCACCAGATCTGTCGCGGTGGCGCCCTCCGGCAGCTCGCCGGTCAGCTCGAAGCCGAGCACCTGCGGGATGAGCATCGACATTGGCTGGCCGAGCATCGCCGCCTCGGCCTCGATCCCGCCGACGCCCCAACCGAGCACCCCGAGGCCGTTCACCATCGTCGTATGCGAATCGGTCCCGACGAGCGTGTCCGGGAACGCCTGCCCATCGCGCGTCGCGACGACGCGCGCGAGGTACTCGAGGTTGACCTGGTGGCAGATGCCGGTGTTCGGCGGCACGACCGAGAAGTCGTCGAAGGCGCTCTGCCCCCAGCGCAGGAACGAGTAGCGCTCGCGGTTGCGCCCGTAGTCGAATTCGACGTTGTGCCGGAACGCGAGCTTGGTCGCGAACTCGTCCACCTGGATCGAGTGGTCGATCACGAGCTCGGCGGGCTGGAGCGGATTGATGCGCGACGGGTCGCCGCCCATGTCCGCCATCGCGTCGCGCATCGCGGCGAGGTCGACGACCGCCGGCACGCCGGTGAAGTCCTGCATCAGCACCCGGCTCGGGGTGAAGGCGATCTCCTGGCTCGGATCGTCGCGCGCGACCCAGCGGGCGACGTTCTCGACGTCCTCGTGTGTGACGGCCTCGCCGTCCTCGTTACGCAGCATGTTCTCGAGCAGCACCTTCAACGAGTACGGCAGGCGAGCGACGTCGTAGCCCGCCTGGAGCGCGTCGAGGCGGAAGATCTCGTAGCTCTCGGACCCGCTCTTGAGGGTGGCTCGCGAGGAGAAGGAGTCTTGGTTCGCCACTCGTGTGAACCCTAGCGAGGCCCGCTTGCCTCCTGCTTCATCATCTAGGCATGCATCACGGTCCTCTCTCGAGCGTCCGCTCGTCGTTCGCGGCGGCACACCGAGCCGCCCACGACCCGTGCCACCGGCCGGGCGCGCGGCGCGCGCTCGGGATCGCGCTGTTCCTGCTCGCGCTCGCGGGCCTGGTCGTGTTCGTGCTGCCGCAGGTGGCAGACCTCGAGGAGGCCCTGCGGCAGGCACGCCAGGGCAGCCCAGCCTGGCTCGGCCTGGCGGTGGCGCTCGAGGCCGCGTCGTTCCTGGCGTACTTCGCGCTCTTCCACGCCGCCTTCCGGCCCGGCGATGCGGCGATCGGATGGCGCGAGAGCTACGTGATCCCGATGGCCTCGCTCGCGGCGGGGCGGGTGATCCCAGGCGCCGGCGGCGTCGCGCTCACCGCCTGGGCGCTCAGGCGCTCGGGCATGGCCGCCGCCGAGGTGGCGAGGCGGCTGGTCGCCTTTCTGGTGGTGCTCGACGGCGTCTACCTCGCCGCGCTCGTGCTCGCCACGGCGGGGCTCAGCCTCGGCCTGCTGTCGGGCCCCGCTCCCGTGTACGTGACGATCGTCCCGGCGCTGCTCGCGATCCTGCCGATCGTGGCCGCGCTGGCGCTGCTGCTCGTGCCACAGGAGCGCCTCGATCGCCGCCCGGCCGCGGCGCCTGAATCGAGCCGCACCCGACGCCTGTTCGAGCGGGCGCGCTCGGTGCCGGCGACCGTCGCGAGCGGCGAGCGGGGGGCGTTGGCGCTGGTGCGCGACGAGTCCTCCGCACTGCTCGCCGCCGTCGCCTGGTGGGGCTTCGACGTCGCCACGCTGTGGGCGGTCTTCGCCGCCTTCGGCGAGCCGCCTGCGATCGGCGTGATCGCCGCCTCGTACTTCGTCGGCCAGCTCGCGAGCGCGCTGCCGCTGCCCGGCGGCCTCGGCGGCGTCGAGGGCGGCATGATCGGCGCGTTCATGGCCTTCGGCGTCGCGGCCGAGCTCGCTCTCGTGGCCGTGATCGTCTACCGGCTGCTCGCCTACTGGCTGCCCTCGCTGCCCGGGATCGTGGCCTACTTCCAGCTTCGCCAGACCGTCAGCGCCTGGGACTCGTCACGCGCTCAGGAGCCGAGCGGCGCCGCGGCCTGAGACGACGCCGAAGGGGCGCTCGTGAGCTCGTCGCAGAGGGCGTCGATCACCCCCGGGTCGAACTGGGTGCCCGCGCACCGCCGCAGCTCCGCGAGCGCCTCGGAGGTGGCCACGGGCTCGCGGTAGGGGCGCGGCGAGACCATCGCGTCGAACGCGTCGCAGGCGGCAACGATGCGCGCGCCGAGCGGTATCGAGTCGCCCTCGAGTCGGTCCGGGTAGCCGCCACCGTCGAAGCGCTCGTGGCTCGAGCGCACGAGCCTGCCGACCGGCAGCAGCGCCGGGGCGGCGCTGAGGATGCGCTCGCCGACGATCGTGTGCCGGTGCATGAACCCCCACTCGTCGCGGTCGAGCGGCCCGGGCTTGTGCAGGATCGCATCGGGGATCGCCATCTTGCCGACGTCGTGGAGGTCGGCGGCGCGGATCAGCTCGTCGATCTCCTCGGCGGGCAGCGCGAGCCGCCGCCCGACGGCCGCCGCGAGCTCCGACACGACCCGGCCGTGGTCGCTCAGCTCGGGCTCGCGCTCGCGCAGCACGCGCAGCAGGACCTCGTGGGTCTGGCGGTCGACCGACGAGGCCGTGCCGCGCTTCTGGGCGTACATCCGCCGGTCCGCGATCCGCAGCGCCTCGCTCGGCTCGTCGGCCTCCTCGGGGATCGTCACGATGCCGTACGAGCTCCTTACGTCGAAGCCGCGCCCGTGCTCGGAGAGCGCGGCCACGGCGGCGGCCACGAGGCGCTCGGAGCGGGCGGTCTCCGTGCGCAGCAGCGCACAGAACTCGTCGCCGCCGATCCGATAGGCGTGCCCGTGCGCGCCCACCGCAGTGCTCAGGCTCTGGCCGAGACGCTCGAGCAGGGCATCCCCGGCTGGGTGGCCGAAGCTGTCGTTGTAGTGCTTGAAGCCGTCGAGGTCGAGCAGGAGCAGGATCCGCGGCGTCGAGATCGACGACAGCTCGATCTCCTCGCGCAGGTCGAGCATCAGCT
This sequence comes from Thermoleophilaceae bacterium, assembly GCA_013696905.1. Classification (GTDB taxonomy): domain Bacteria; phylum Actinomycetota; class Thermoleophilia; order Solirubrobacterales; family Thermoleophilaceae; genus JACCXP01. The sequence goes on along the minus strand of JACCXP010000076.1, from coordinate 1,203 downwards.
TCGCGCGGTTGCCGAGCCCCGTAAGCGGGTCCACGAGCACCTCGGCGCGAGCTCCGGCGTGTGCTCGGCTCACCACCAGGTGGACGACGACGAGCGTCAGCAGCGCGGCCGCGAGGCCCACGGCGACGTGGTTGAGGCGCCAGAAGTGGTCCGACACGAGCAGCGCGACCGCCGCAATCGCCGCCGAGGCGTGCACGCGAGACGCGACCAGCCCGCTGGGGCGATCCATGCCCAGGCGATACATATCCGGTTTCATCGGCCGCAGGAGCAGAGTCTTAAGCCTGGGCCAAGCGGCTTGCGACTACGATGCCGCCGTAGCGATGGTCCGCAAGGGTCCCGTCTCCACCTGCGTCGCATCGGCGATCCTGGTGCTGGGCCTGTGCGCCGCCTGGCCGACGGCTGCCGGCGCAGCGACGCCGAGCCGCTACACGATTCCTGGCAAGCGGGTCTTCCCGGAGGGCATTGCGGTAGTCCCGGGCTCCCGCACGTTCTTCGTCTCGAGCACCCGCGACGGGACGATCTTCCGCGGCGACCTCCGACGCCCGGCGCTGCGACCGTTCCTCGCCGGCGGGGCGAACGGCCGCGACGTCGCGGTTGGGCTCAAGGCCGACCGCGGCGGGCGCCTGTACGTGGCCGGCGGTCCGACCGGCGCCCTGTTCGTCTACAACAGCCGCAACGCGCGCCTGATCCGCGCCTTCGACACGGGCCTGCGCGCACCCGCGAGCTTCGTCAACGACGTCGCGGTCGCAGCGGGCGGCGACGCCTACGCGACGGACTCGCTGCGGCCGGTGATCTATCGCGTGCCGGCCTCCTCGCTCACGCGCGCCTCGCTCGACAGGAGCCCGCCCGAGGTCTTCCTCGACCTCACCGGCACGCCGGTCTCGTACGGGCCGGGGACCAACCTCAACGGCATAGCGTTGACGCGCGGCGACGGAGCGCTGCTCGTCGTGCAGTCGAACACGGGCGCGCTCTACCGCGTCGACCTCGCCTCCAAGCGCGTCAGCGAGGTGCCGGTGGACGGCGGGCGCAGGCTCCAGGGCGGTGACGGGCTGCTGCTGCGTGGACGCGACCTCTACGTCGTGCGCAACGAGCGCGAGCGGCTCGTCAAGGTGTCACTCGCCCCAGACCTCGCCTCGGGGAGGGTGGTCGAGACGGTCCGCGACCGCGGCTTCGCCTATCCGACCACGCTCGCATCGGCCGGCG
>JACCXP010000057.1 GCA_013696905.1 Thermoleophilaceae bacterium | reverse complement strand
GGCCACGTGCTCGACACGACGGCGATGCTGCTGGCCGCAGGGCTCGATCCCGCGCGCTGCATCCTGTTTCGCCAGTCCGACGTGCGCGAGCACCCAGAGCTCGCCTGGCTGCTCGGCGCGGTCACGGCGCACGGCGACCTCAACCGCATGCCTCAGTTCCGCGACAAGTCGGCGCGCCAGCGCGAGCTGATCTCCGCCGGCCTCTTCTTCTACCCGGTGCTCCAGGCCGCCGACGTGCTCGCCTACCGGGCCGACGAGGTGCCGGTGGGAGACGACCAGCGCCAGCACGTCGAGCTGATGCGCGACATCGCTCTGCGCTTCAATGAGCGCTTCGGCGAGACGCTCGTCGTGCCCCATCACCGTATCCCGGAGGTCGGCGCGCGGATCATGGACCTGCAGGCGCCCGACCAGAAGATGTCGACGACGGCAGCGAGCGAGCAGGGCACGCTGTACGTGATCGACGACGAGCGCACGATCGCGAAGAAGGTGCGCTCGGCGGTCACGGACTCGGGCTCTGAGGTTAGGCGCGCCCCCGACAAGCCCGGCATCTCGAACCTGATCGAGGTGTTGGCGGTGATCCGCGGCGTCGCCCCGGAGGCCGTCGAGGGCGAGTTCGACGGGCACGGCTATGGCGCCTTCAAGCAGGCGGTGGCCGACGAGGTGACCGGCTTGCTCGCCCCGGTGCGCGAGCGCTACCTCGAGCTGCGACCCGACGAGCGAGCGATCGAGCGGGTGCTCGAGGCAGGCGCCGAGCGCGCCCGCGCGATCGCCTCGGAGACCGTCGCCGAGGTGCGCTCGGCGATGGGCGTCGGCGCAGGCCTCTAGCCTGCCCGGGCGATGCAGCTCGCGACGCTCGACCTCGACCTCGAGGTCTTCCAGGGTCCCTTCGACCTGCTGCTGACGCTCGTGCTCAAGGAGGAGGTCGACCTGCTCGAGGTCGACCTCGCCGATGTCGTGCTCGCCTACCTCGAGCGGCTCGAGCAGACGGGCGAGCTCGAGCTCGAGACCGCTACCGAGTTCCTCGTGCTGATCGCCGCGCTGCTCGAGCTGAAGTCGCGGCTGATGCTCCCGCAAGCGGAGGGCGAGCACGACGCGCCCGAGCTTGAGCCCGACGAGGCGGCCGACGAGCTGCTCGCGCGCATGCTCGAGTACCGCCGCTACCGCTCCGCGGCCGCCTTTCTGGACGAGCGCCTGGCCCGCGAGTCGGCCTTCCGCTATCGCTCCGCCCCGCTGCCGCCGCTGCTGCGGCGCGTGTCGCTCGAGACGGCGGAGCAGGCTTATCAGCCCGCGGGCCTCGCACGTGCGCTTGGCGGCCTGCTGAAGCTGCCCGAGCCGCTCGAGCTGCGCCATCTGGTGCGACCGCTCGTCTCCGTCGAGCAGCGCCTGGCGCGCCTGCGCGCGCTCCTGCGCGGGGCCCGGACGTTCTCGTTCGACGAGGCTGTCGTGGGCGTCGACCGCCTGACCGAGGCGGTCACGCTGTTCGCGTTGCTCGAGCTCTACAAGAGCGGCGAAGCTCGCTTCGAGCAGCATCAGCCGCTCGGCCCGATCACGGTCAGCCCCGCGTGAGCGAGCTCGCGCGGGTCGTCGAGGCGCTGCTCTTCCTGTCGCCCGAGCCGCTGTCGCTCGACGACCTCGCCGACGCCTGCGAGGTCGAGCCCGAGGAGATCCTGACGGCGCTCTCGCGCCTGCGCGAACACTACGCCGAGGGCTGGCGCGGGGTCGTCGTCCGCGAGCTCGCTGGCGGCTTCACGCTCGCCACCGATCCCATTGCCGAGCGCGCGGCCCGGCGCCTGCTGGCGCGCCCGCGCACGCCCCCGCTGACCCAGGCCCAGGCCGAGTGCCTGTCGATCGTCGCCTACCTCCAGCCGGTCTCGCGCCCGGAGCTCGCGCGCATTCGCGGCGTCGGCTCGGAGTCGGCCGTTGGCACGCTGCTCGAGCGCGGCCTGATCGAGGAGAGCGGGCGCTCGCGCTTCGGCGCCGTCCTCTATCGCACGACCGACCTGTTCCAGAAGCTGTTCGGCCTGAACGCGCTCGACGAGCTGCCGGAGCCGGCCGAGTTCGACCCCTCGCCGGAGGAGGAGGGTGAGCTGCGCGAGCGGCTGCTGCGCGCGGGGGAGCGCCGCGCGGAGAGCATCTGAGGCGGTGCCGAGCTTCCAGCAGCAGCTCAAGACGGTCGAGCGCTGGCAGCGCTTCCCGGCGCGCGAGCGCGGCGACGCTCCCGGGCGAGCGGTGCTCACCTTCGACGACGGCCCCGACCCCGACGTCACGCCGGCGCTGCTTGACGCGCTCGAGGCGGAGGGCGTGCGAGCGACCTTCTTCCTGCTCGGCGAGCAGATGATGCGCGTGCCGTCGCTAGCAGGCGAGATACGCCGGCGCGGCCACGAGGTGGCGCTGCACGGCTACGAGCACGTCGAGCACGACCAGTTGTGGCCGGGCCAGACGCGCGACGACCTGGCGCGCGGGCTGGGCACGCTGCAGGCCTCGACCGGCATCAGCCCGCGCTGGTACCGCCCGCCCTACGGGCTGCTGTCGGAGGCGTCCTTCAAGGCGTGCTCCGACCTCGGCTTCGAGCCGGTTTACTGGTCGGCCTGGGGCTGCGACTGGGAGACCGTCTCGGCCGAGCGCATCGCCGAGCTGGTGGAGCGCGACCTGGCCGAGGGCGAGATCGTCCTGCTGCACGACTCCGCGCGCTACGCGCCGCGTGAGGACGCAACTCCCACGGTCGAGGCGATCCCCTCGATCGCGGCGCGAGCGCGCGAGCGCGGGATCGCGCTGGTGACCCTGTCCGAGGCGGTCGGCGAGCGCTGAGGCGCGACCGATCTCACGCCCTGGCGCCCGGCACCGTCTCACGGTCGTGGTCAGCGGCGCCCAGCCCCCGGAACCCAGCGCCGATCTCCTCGAGCACGGCGATCATCGCCTCGGTCGCGGGGGAGCGGTAGCCCTCGGCGAGGCGGCCTGCGAAGACACGGCGCACCGGAGCGTCACGCCCGAGCGAGCGCACCTCGACGGCCGGGTGCACGGTGCTCAGGCACAAGCGCGGCAGCAGCGAGACGCCTACGCCCGCCGCTACGAGCGCCTGGCTCGCGTGGTGGTCGTCGGTCTGGAACGCGACCCTCGGCTGGAAGCCGGCGTCGTTGCAGGAGTGGATCATCACCTTCTGGCAGGAGTCCCTTGGCGTGCCGCAGATCCACGACTCGCCACTCAGCTGCGACAGCCTGAGCCTGCGGCTCGCGGCGAGCGCGTGGCCCTTCGGCAGCACGACGTCGTAGGGATCGTCGAGCAGGGGCGTGATCTCGAGCGCCGGATCGAGGCCGTAGGGCATCGACTCGTGCTCGTACATCAGCGCGAGGTCGAGCTGGCCGCGCTTGAGCCGGTCGATCGCCTCCTCGGGCTCGACCTCGACCATCGACAGCTCGACGTCGGGGTGCTCGGCTCGAAAGGCCGCGACTGCGTGCGGTATCAGCGTCGCCCCGCCGCTGAGGAACGAGCCGAGGCGCAGGCGGCCGCCGCGGAGCCCGGCAATCGCGGCAAGCTCCTGCTCGGCATCCCCGAGGCGGGCGAGGATCGCGTCGGTGTGCGTGACGAGCGCGTGGCCGGCGTCGGTCAGGCGGATCCCGCGTCCTCGCCGCTCGACCAGCGTGGCGCCGGCCTCGCGCTCGAGCGCGGCGACCTGCTGGCTGACCGCGGACTGGGTGAACGCCAGCGCCTCGGCCGCGGCGGAGAAAGAGCCTTGCCTCGCGACCTCGCGCAAGACCTTCATGCGACGCACATCCAGCATAAGGTGAGCTTATCGGTTGCAGCGCGAAGTTTCATTTGTACTGATGGCCTTGGTGTGCCAAGTTGGAGTACGAGATGAACCGTCGCGCTTGGATCCTGCTGCTCGCGCTCGCCGCCCTCTGGGGCGCGTCGTACCTCTTCATCAAGGTCGCGCTCGAGGATCTGTCGCCGGCGATGATCGTCTTCTCGCGCACCGCGCTCGCGGCGCTGGTCCTGCTGCCATTCGCGCTTGCGACGGGCGCGCTGGCCGGCCTGCGCGCCCGCGCGGGGGCTGTCGGGGCGCTCGCGTTGCTGCAGATCGCCGCCCCGTTCGCGCTGATCACGGTCGGAGAGCGATACATCTCCTCGTCGCTCACGGGCATCCTCGTCGCGAGCGCGCCGATCTTCACCGCGCTGCTTGCGCCCTTGCTCGACGACGGTGAGCGCTCCGGTGGGCTCCGGCTCGTCGGCGTCGCCCTAGGCATCGTCGGTGTCGGAGTGCTGCTCGGCCTCGACTCAGGCGAGGGCCCACTCGCGCTCGTCGGCGGGTTGATGGTCGTGGTGGCGGGCGGCTGCTACGCGCTGGCGGGCTTCTACTTCAAGCGCCGCTTCGCCGACGTCGCGCCGGTCGGCGCAGTCACGGTCGCGATGGTGGCTGCGGCGGCGATGCTCGCGGTGCCCGCGGCGCTCACGGCGCCGACGGCGGTGCCGCAGGCGATCACGCTCGGTGCGATCGCGGCGCTCGGCGTGGGAGGGACCGGCATCGCTTTCGTGATCTTCTACACGCTGCTCGGCACGGTCGGGCCCGCGCGCACGTCGCTCGTGGCCTACATCGCGCCCGGCTTCGCCGTCATCTACGGCGTCACGCTGCTCGGCGAGCGCTTCACGCTCGCCACGCTCGCCGGCCTGGCGCTGATCATCGGCGGCTCGTGGCTCGCTGCCGGGGGCCGCATGCCGCTTGGCGGCACCCGCCATGCCCGGGTCGGGACGAGCGCTCGAATCCCAGAGACCGAAAGGAGGGTCACACCATGAACGACCCGATCACCATCCGCCTCTCACGCTCCGCCGACGAGCCGGCCCTGTCGGCGCTCGCCGCACTCGACTCCACGCGCCTGCCTGCGCGCCCGCTCGTCGTCGCCGAGCAGGACGGTGAGCTGCGCGCCGCGGTGGCGCTCGACTCCGGGAGGGTGATCGCCGATCCCTTCCACCGCACGACCGAGCTCGTCGACCTGCTCGAGCTGCGGGTCGCACAGCTCCGCCGCCGCGCCGAACGGCCCACGGGCGCCCCGGCGCGCGGGCGCACGCGACTGGTGGCTCGCACGGCCGGGGCCCGCTTGACGCTCTAGAACTGGTTGCGCAGGCCGTGACGAGCGGCGAGGTCGGCGCCGGTGGTGAAGTCCATCGTGAGCGCGTAGCGATCCATCAGCGCGCCGATCGCCTGCTCGTCCGGCGGAGGGCTCTCCAGCAGGCCCGCCATCTCCTCGAAGAAGCGCTCGAACCCGCCGGGCGAGATCAGCTCGAGCATCCGCGCGGGCCCGTCGGTCGCGTTCCAGAAGGCGTGCCACTGGCCGCGCGGCTTGTAGACGAGATCACCGGGGCCGGCCTCGAGCACCTCGTCGCCGAGCTGCACGCCCACGCGTCCTTCGAGCACGAACGAGTACTCGTCCTCGCGCTCGTGGATGTGCATCGCCGCGGCGAGCGTTCGCGGTGCGATCGGGTGCTCGACGAGCGCGAAGCGCCCACCCGTGTCCTCCGACCGGATCAGGTAGCGCACTCCGAGCCCGCCGAGATCGATCGCATGTCCGTCCGTCGGTCCTACGACCGTCGCTGCCATCGCGTTTCCTCCTGGTAGTATTTGAGTAGACGGTCTGTCAACCGTAGTGATAGCTTTACCCTATGTCAAGTGAAAAGGTCGCGTCCTTACGAGAAGCGCGCCCGCGCCGAAGCCGAGGCGCGCACGCGCGAAAGCATCACCGAGGCCGCGATGGAGCTTCACGAGAGCGTCGGCATCGCGCGCACGACCGTCGCCGAGGTCGCCCGCCGCGCGGGCGTCTCCCGCATGACCGTCTACAACCACTTCCCCGACGACGCCGCGTTGCTGGCGGCGTGCTCGGCCCACTACGGCGCACTGCATCCGCCGCCCGAGATCGCGGCGTGGTCGGCGATCGCCGATCCGCGCGAGCGCCTGGAGCCGGCGCTCGCGGAGCTGTACGGCTACTACGCCGAGAACGAGGCGATGCTCGCCAACGGGCTCGGTGACCGCCGTGCGGTCCCGGCGCTCGACGCGCTTCACCGCGAGAGCACCGACGTCTTCTTCGCCGCCGTGGTCGACTTGCTCGCGGAGGGGTGGGACGGTCGCGAGCGCCGCGCCACGCTCGCTCTCGTGACTGACTTCTGGTCATGGCGAACCCTGGCCCGCACGGGCCTCCCGCCGGGGGAAGCCGCGCGGCTGGCGAGGCGCCTGGTCGCAGCAGCGGCCGCGTGACCGGCTCAGGCCCCTCTCGAGAGTTGCACCGGCCGGCTTGGTCTCGAGACGGCCCTCAGGCGTGCGCCGCGGCGAGCTGCCCGCAGGCGGCGTCGATGTCGCGCCCGCGCGTGAGGCGTACCGTCGCCCGCAGGCCGCGCTCCGCGAGCGCCGCCCGGAAGGCGTCGATCGCGGCGCGGGTAGATCCCTCGAAGTCCGAGTCGGTCGGGTTGTAGGGGATCAGGTTGACCTTGAACGTCGCGGGCGGCTCGAGCGCCCGTGCCAAAGCCACCGCCTGCTCGTAGCGGTCGTTGACCCCGTCGAGCATCAGGTACTCGACGAATACCGGCTCGCGGCGTGCCTCGGACCAGCGGCGGCAAGCCTCCAGCACGTCCGCCAGCGGGTAGCGGTCGTTGACCGGCATCAGCTCGGATCGAAGCGCCTCCTCGGCCGCGTGCAGCGAGAGCGCGAGACGCACCGGCGGCCCCTCGCTCGTGAGCCGCTCGATGCCGGGGATCCAGCCGACGGTCGAGATCGCCGTTCGCCGTGACGTGATGCCCAGGTCGGGCAGGCGCTCGCAAGCTGCGAGCACCTGCTCGAGGTTGATCAGCGGCTCGCCCATGCCCATGAAGACGGCGTGGTCGACCGCCTCACGGCGGCGGAAATGAAGCGCCTGGTCGAGGATCTCGGACGCCGTCAGGTTGCGTCCGAACTTCATCGTCCCCGTCGCGCAGAACGCGCACGTGAGCGGGCAGCCCGACTGGCTCGAGAGGCAGAGCGAGCGGCGGCCGTCGCGGTAGCGCATCAGGACGGCTTCGACGGGCCGCCGGTCGGCGGTCGCGAAAAGCGCCTTCTCGGTGCCGTCGCGCGCGTGCGCCTCGGATGAGACGGTAAGCGAGGAGAGCGGGACGTGCACGGCGAGTTCCTCGCGCAGCGCCGCGGGCAGGTTCGTCATCTGCTCGTAGGAGGCGGCTCCACGGGCGACCCACTCCCACACCTGACGGCTGCGAAAGCCGGGCTCGCCGCGCTCTGCCAGGGTGCGTTCGAGCAGCCCGAGATCCATCGGGCCGAGTGTGGCAGGCTCGCCCGCCAAGGCGACCCTGAGAAGATCGCCTGCGGCTACGGCGGTCGAAGCGGCGACGTACGCAGGTTTCCGCACGCGGTCGTCGGGCGCTGGTTCAGCACCCGGCCACCGGGCTCAACTCGCTTAGGGCGGGCGCGGGCCTTCGGCTGTTGCCCATGTCGTCTGCCAGCCTGACGAGATGCGCCTCGCCAAGTTCCTGGCTCATGCCGGTGTCGCGTCGCGCCGCGGCGCCGAGCAGCTGGTGTCGCAGCGCAGGGTCACCGTCGGCGGGGAGGTCGTGACCGACCCGGCTCGCGATGTCGACGAGCGCAGCGGCGTGGCGCTCGACGGCGAGCCGTTGGCGCCCGAGCGGCCGGAGGTGCACGCGCTCAACAAGCCGCCCGGCGTCGTCTCGACCGCCCACGACACCCACGGTCGCCCGACCGTGACGGGGCTCGTGCCCTCCCGCGCCCGTCTCTACCCTGTCGGGCGCCTCGACGCCGAGACGACGGGGCTGATCCTGCTCACCAACGACGGTGAGCTCGCAAACCTGCTGACTCATCCTCGCTACGGCGTGGAAAAGGTCTATCGAGTGCGCGTCACGCCTGCCCCCGTCACCGAGTCCGATCTGCGCACGCTGCGTGAGGGGGTCGAGCTCGAGGACGGGCGCACGGCCCCTGCCCGCGCGCGCCAGGTCGAGCCGGGCCTGCTCGAGGTCGTGATCGCAGAGGGCCGAAAGCGCCAGGTGAGGCGCATGTGCGAGGCGATCGGGCACCGGGTCGAGGCGCTCGAGCGGATCGCGTTCGGGCCGCTGCGACTGGAGTCGCTCGGGCTCGGCAAGCATCGCCGGCTCTCCTCGGCCGAGGTCGAGCGCCTGCGCAAGGCGGCGGCTACGGGCGCCTCGCCGCGGGGCGAAGGCCCGCCCGCGATGAGGCCCGCGCCGGGCTAGCGGCGGCGGTTCGAGGCCCGATTCGCGGCCCGCTGGATCCCGCGCGCCGGGGGTTGCGACACAGACCGCGAAAGGGCAGGATGCAGACGCGCTCGGTCCGCGGTCGAATCGATCCGCGCACCGAGGACCCGGAGGAGGGCGATCGTGAAGCAGTCCAAACTGGTCGGCGACCGCGCCGACGGACCGGCGGCTGTCGAGGGCGAGTCGACGACCCCGGTGGAGCGCATCGAGCGGATGCTCGCCGCGCAGCGCTGCGTCCTGCTCGACGGGGCCACGGGCACCGAGCTGGCTCAGCGCGCCGGCGACAGCCCTGGACTTGACGACCAGCGCTGGGGCGTCAACGCGGTGATCGATGCCCCTGACGATGTGATCGCGGTGCACCGCTCCTACGTGAGCGCCGGCAGCGACGTCATCTCTACCAACACCTGGGGCCTTGCGACAGCCGTCCGCGCCCACGCCCCCGAGCAGCCGGAGAGCTCGCGGCCGGTCCACTGGATGGACCTCGCGCGCCAGGGCCTGCGCTTGGCACGCGAGGCGACAGCCGACGGGGGGCGTGGCGAGGACTGCGCCGTCGCGTTCAGCCTCAACCCCGACGTCGACAGCGACGAGGGCCCCGAGACAGTGCGCCTGCTGGCACGCGTGTTCGAGGAGGGCGCGCCCGACCTCGTCCTCGTCGAGACGCTCGCACTGGTGCGCGACTCGACGTATGCGATCGTCGAGGGCCTGCTCGAGACCGGCGTGCCGGTGTGGCTCAGCTTCCGTCGCTGTCGCCAGGGCGTTTGCGGCGTCTTCGGCCAGCACTGGGGCGGCCCGGAAGGCGACGCGTTCGGGCGCTCTTTGCGGCGCTTCGAGAAGTTGGGCGTGGGCGCGCTGCTCGTCAACTGCATCCCACCCGACCACGTGACGGGCATGGTCTCGTGGATGCGCGACTTCACCGACCTTCCGCTGGGGGTGTATCCGAATCTCGGCTACCTCTCCAACGAGGGCTGGCGCTCCGACACCGAGATCGGCGGCGAGGAGTACGCCGAGATGGCGCTGCGCTGGCGCGAGGAGGGCGCCCAGATCGTCGGCGGGTGCTGCGGCGTCGGGCCGCAGCAGATCGCCGCGGCGAGCGAGGCCCTCGCCGAGACGAAGCCCGGCCAGTGGCGGCCCGAGCAGGACCTCGATCCAAGCAGCGACAGGAGCATGCGCCCGCGCACGCCCCCGCCTGCCTGGCGCGACGAGCGCGGCGTCTCGCTCTATCCGCTCCAGTTCCCGGACATCGTCTGCGAGCCAGGAGTGTTCGTCCCCACGCAGGGGTCGTTCCTGGTCTGGCGCTACCTTTTCCGCGAGGGGGTAGGCGCGGGCAAGCGCTGCCTCGACATCGGCTGTGGCAGCGGCCTCTTGACCGTCCAGCTCGGCCTCAACGGCGCCTCGCACGTGCACGCCATCGACCTCGACCAGGCAGCGGCCACCAGCACGCTGACCAACGCGTTCAGGAACGGGGTCTCAGACCGCGTCAGCGCCGCCGCAGTCGACCTCTGGCCGTGGGTCCCGGAGGAGCGCTACGAGCTGATCGTGGCAAGCCTGTACCAGACCCCCGTCGACCCGTTCGAGCAGCACGTCTCGCACCGCCCGCTCGACTACTGGGGGCGAAACCTCGTCGACCACCTCATCCGCCTGCTGCCCGAGGCGCTCTCAGGCGACGGCGTCGCCTACATCATGCAGCTCTCGATCCTTTCGCAGCAGCGCACCGCGGAGCTGCTCGACGAGGCCGGCTACGACGCCCGCGTCGTCGACTTCGCCTTCTTTCAGTTCAGCGACATGTTCAGCGAGCGCCAGGAGCAGATCGAGCGCGTGGAGAAGCTCTCCGACGCGTATCACCTGAAGCTCGGCGGCGACGACGTGATGGTCGCGTACCTGCTCGAGGTAACGGCCCGCACGGGCGCCGGGACGGGCGTCGCGTGAGCCACTGGCTGTCCTCACCGCTGCCGCACTCGCCCGGCTACCGCTCGGTCGAGCGAATCCTCGCCGAGGCCGACTGCGTGATCCTCGACGGCGGTGTGGCGACCGAGCTGCAGCGGATCCGCGCCGACGCGCGCCAGGGAGCGCGGGAGCCGTGGGGGACCTGGACGCTTTACCAAGCCGCCGCCGACGTGCTCGAGCTGCACCGCCGTTACGTCGCGGCGGGCTGCGACGTGATCTCGACCAACACGTGGTCGATCCTGGAGGTCGCAAGCGCCGAGCGCGACCTCGGGCCGCCGAGTGGGCGCGCGCCCGTGTGGGAGGAGACCGCGCGCGCCGGCATGCGTCTCGCGCGCCAGGCGATCGTCGAGGCCGGCCGTGACGGGGAGTGTGCGGTCGCCTTCTGCATCAACGGCGGCCTCAGCGACCCCACCTCACGCGGCGAGCTCGAGCTGCTGACCTGGATGTGGGCGGAGGACCCGCCGGACCTGGTGATCGTCGAGACCTTCGAGCGGATCCCGGATGCGCCGGCGCTCGAGGCGCTGCGGATGGTGACGGAGACCGGTCTGCCGGTGTGGGTCAGCTTCCGCCGCGGCCGCGGCGGCATGAGCACGGGCGACGGCGGCGTCGTCGTCGACCCTCACCCCGGCGCGTTCGCCGAGGCCGTGGGCGCGCTCGAGGCCGTGGGCGTCTCGGCGCTGCTCGTCAACTGCGTGTCCGCGTCTGAGATCCGCGGCGCGCTGGCTGCGCTGCGCGAAGCGGCGACTGTGCCGGTCGGCTGCTATCCGAACCTGGGTCGCGGCGAAGGCGACCGCTGGGAGTTCGACGCCGAGGTCGGCCCGCGCGAGTACGCCGAGCTCGCCGAGGGCTGGCGAGCGGCCGGCGCCGCGATCATCGGCGGCTGCTGTGGGGTGACACCCGCACACGTGCGCGGAGTGCGCGAGCGCCTGCGGGCCGCGGCTCTGTAGGACGGAAGCGTCTGTCAGGAGACGCGCTGCTCGGCTTGTCGCCGTAGACGGCCTGGCCGACGGGCAGCGACGTAACCGTCCCCGGGGCGGATCGTCAGAACGCTTGGCCCCCTATCAGCACGCCTACGCTGATCTCCAGCGTCGAGCCCGACCGCCATGCTGATCGAGATATTCCTCGTGCACGTCGCCGCGATGGCCTCTCCGGGGCCGAACGTGCTGGTGGTCATCCGCACCGCGATCGCGGAGTCGCGGCGCGCGGGGCTCTTCTGCGCCGCGGGCGTCGCGACCGGAGGCGCGATCTGGGCAGGCGGTGCTGCGCTCGGGCTCGGCCTCGTGATCGCCAACCTGCCCATCGCCTACGACGCGCTGCGCGTGCTCGGCGGGCTCTACCTCGTCTACCTCGGCGTACGAACTGCTCGATCGGTAGCGGGCTGGGAGGCGCCGCCCGGCGTCCAGCCGCGAGCCTCGGGCCGGCGCGCCTGGCGGCGAGGCCTGCTGACCAACCTGTCGAACCCGAAGGCCGCGGTCTTCTTCACGAGCGTGTTCGCCACGCTGCTGCCGGCGGACTCGTCTCTCGCCCTGCGCATCGCGGCGGTAGCTGTGATCGTGGTCGATGCCCTGCTGTGGCACGCGCTGTTGGCGATCGTGCTCTCGAGTCCGCCGGCGCAGGCGCGTTACCTGCGCGCCAGACGCCGGATCGACGGCGTCGCGGGCGTCGTGATGATCGCCTTCGGCCTGCGCCTCGCGACCGACCTGCGCTGATCGGGCGGTCGAGTCGGCTACGCGGGGAAGCTGCTCGGCGCAGCATCGAGGGGGAGCCCGCGGCCGCCTGACGATGGGTGCACGGTCTCGGCTGTGGCGCGGGAGCCTTTCGCGAGCGCTCTGGAAGAATGCCGCCGCATGAGGCTCAAGGCGCTCAGGGGCGCGACGACGGTGCCGGACAACGACGCGGACGCCATACTCGACGCAACCGAGGAGCTGGTGCGTACGGTGATCGAGCGCAACTCCCTCGAGCTCGCCGACATGGTCTCCTGCATCTTCACCTGCACCAATGACCTCGACGCCGAGTTCCCGGCGGTCGCCGCCAGGCGCCTCGGCCTCGCCGCGGTCCCGCTCCTGTGCGCCCGCGAGATCGACGTTCCCGGCGCTTTGCCGCGGGTGATCAGGCTGATGCTCCACTGCTATGCGCCCGACGGCGCCGAGGCCAACCACGTCTACCTGCGCGAGGCCGTCGCCCTGCGCCGCGACCTCGAGGGGGCTCAATGACGACGACGCGCCCGGAGTTCATCGATCGCCTGCGCGACATCCCGCTGTATCCGGCGGCGAGCACCTACGAGTTCGGGGGTGAGCTCGTGAAGCTCGCCTCCAACGAGACGCCGTGGTCCCCGCACCCCGCAGTGCTCGAGGCGATTCGCGCGGCGCTCCCGACGCTCAACCGCTACCCCGATCCGAGCAACAGCGTCCTGCGCCGGCGCATCTCGGAGCGCTACGGCTTCCCGCTCGGCGGCGTCGCGACCGGCAACGGCTCGTGCGAGATCCTGCTCGCCGCCGCCGAGGCGATGCTCGAGCCGGGCGCGGAGATCGTCTACGCGTGGCCGTCGTTCTCGATGTACCCGCACCTGGCCGCGATGACCGGCGCGCGCGCCGTCACGGTGCCGCTCGACTTACACGCGCGCCACGACCTCGAGGCGATGGCCCGCGAGGTGACGGTCGCGACGCGGATCGTGCTGCTCTGCTCTCCGAACAACCCGACCGCCACGGCTATGGCGGTCGACGAGATCGACGCCTTCGTGAGCTCGCTGCCGGGCCACGTGCTCGTGATCCTCGACGAGGCCTACGTCGAGTTCCAGACGCTTCAGGACCCTGACGTTTCGCTCGCGCTGCTCGAGCGCCATCGCAACCTGGTCATCCTGAGGACCTTCTCGAAGGTCTACGGGCTCTGCGGCCTGCGTGTGGGCTACGCCCTCGGGCCCGAGGACTTCCGCCTGGCCGTCGACCGCGTGCGCCAGCCGTTCTCGGTCAACGCGCTCGCCCAGGCCGCCGCCGCCGAGGCGATCCTGCACCAGGACGAGGTCGCGAGCCGCGTCGAGCGCACGGTCGCCGAGCGGCTGTGGATGGGGGAGGAGCTGCGCGCGCGCGGGCTCGCGACCTCCGCCTCTGAGGCGAACTTCGCGTGGGTCGAGCTCGGGCAGATCGACGAGGAGCCGCTCGTCGACGCGCTCGCTCGTCAGGGTGTGATCGTGCGCGCCGGGGCCGCGCTCGGCGATCCCGGCCACCTGCGCGTGACCTACGGCACGCGCTCCGAGAACGAGCGCTTCCTGTCGGCGCTCGACGGGGCGCTGGGCGCCAAGTCGGGTTCGTGATACAAACCCTCCTGATGCAGCGCACGCTTCTCGTCGGCTCGTATCCCGCCGCCCTTCCGGGCAGCTCCGCGTGCGCCTATCGCAGCTGGCGATTTATCTAGGCGTCCGGCCCGCGGCCGACACAGGCCGCTGACCGAGTCCTCTTCGCCGGACGCCGCTCCCCGGTCGCCTGCACGGACCACGCCGTATCGAAGCTGCCGGATTGAATCGTCAACCAGGAAGGGTCAAGGGTTCGAATGATGATCGTCATGAAAGAGGGTGCCTCCGCCGAGGAGGTGCGAGCGGTGATCAGCCGCGTGGAGGAGACGGGCGCGCACGCGCACGTCTCCACGGGCGACTTGACGACCGTGATCGGCGTGATCGGCGACCGCGAGCACGTCGCGAACGTCGCCGTCGACGACGCCCCCGGGGTCGACCGGGTGGTGCCGATCACGAAGCCGTACAAGCTCGCCTCGGCCGAGCTGAAGCCAGGGCGCACGGTGATCGATGTCGACGGCCGCAAGATCGGCGGCGCCCACTTCATGACGATCGCCGGCCCGTGCACGGTCGAATCGCGCGAGCAGCTGCTCGACACCGCGCAGGTCGTGCGTGACGCGGGCGCGCAGCTGCTGCGCGGCGGCGCCTACAAGCCCCGCACCTCGCCCTACTCGTTCCAGGGACTCGGCGACGCCGGACTGCGCCTCTTGGCCGAGGCGAAGCAGGAGACCGGCCTGCCGGTGACGACCGAGCTGATGGACGTGCGCGACCTCGACGCCATCCTCGAGGTGGCCGACGTGATCCAGATCGGCGCGCGCAACATGCAGAACTACACGCTGCTGACCGAGGTCGGCCGCTCTGGGCGCCCGACGCTGCTCAAGCGCGGTCTCTCCTCGACGCTCGAGGAGCTGCTGCTGGCCGCGGAGTACCTGCTCAGGGAGGGCAACGAGAACGTGATCCTGTGCGAGCGCGGGATCCGCACGTTCGAGACGGCCTACCGCTACACGCTCGATCTGTTGGCCGTGCCCGTGCTCAAGGAGATGACCCACCTGCCGGTGATCGTCGACCCGAGCCACGCGGCTGGGCGCCGCGACCTCGTGCTGCCGATGTCGCTCGCGGCGGCGGCTGCGGGCGCCGACGGCGTGATCGTCGAGACCCACCCCGAGCCCGAGCACGCGATCTGCGACGGTCCGCAGGCGCTGCGCGCGAGCGAGTTCGCCGACTACCTGCGCCAGCTCGAGGCGGTGGCTGCGCTCGCCGGCAAGGAGCTCGAACGAGTCTGATCCCATCGTGCGCATAGCGGTCGTCGGCGTCGGGTTGGTCGGCGGCTCGATCGGGCTGGCGGCCGCCGAGCGCCTCGACGGCGCTGAGGTGTGGGGGTTCGACCCGGCGCCCGGGGTGCTCGCGGCGGCGCGCGAGCGCGGCGCCGTGGCACGGGCGGCCGGGTCGCTTGCGGAGGCCGTCGAGGGCGCCTCGGCCTGCTTTCTGTGCGCCCCGGTGGGGGCGTTGCCGGGGCTCGTCGCGGCCGCGCTCGCCGCGGCGGGGGAGGACTGCGTCGTCACGGACGTCGGCTCCACCAAGCGGCTGATCGCCGGCGCCACCGACGACCAGCGCTTCGTCGGCGGGCATCCCGTCGCGGGCGCCGAGACGTCCGGGGTCGAGCACGCGCGCGGCGACCTCTTCGAGGGCGCCGCCTGGTACCTGACGCCGAGCGAGCGCTCCTCTGGCCTCCTGTACGAGCGCCTCCACCGCATGCTCGTGGCCTTCCGGGCGCGCCCGGTCGCGATCGACGCGGACACCCACGACCGCCTGCTCGCGACCGTCTCGCACCTGCCGCACGTGATCGCGAACGTGCTCGTGTCGCAGGCCGCGCGCACGCTCACCCAGGAAGGCGAGGCGCTGCCGCGCGTCGGCCCGAGCTTCCGCGACACGACGCGCGTGGCGGGCGCCTCCTCCGCCGTGTGGTCGGACATCTACGCCACCAACGGCGAGGCGATCGCGGCCGAGGTCGACGAGACGGTGCGGCGGCTCGAGGGTGTGGCGGCGGCGCTGCGAAGCGGCGACGGCGCGTCGATCGTGGAGTGGAACGAGCGTGCACGAGAGGACCGACGCCGCCTGCTCGAGGCAGACCTCGCCGGCGACTCGGTGCACGAGCTGCGGATCACCGTGCCGAACCGCCCGGGAATAGTGGCGCAAGTCGCCCTCGCGCTCGGGCACGGCGGGGTCAACATCGTCGACATGGCGCTGTCGCCCGCCCCTGACATGCGCTCGGGAGCCGTACGGCTGTGGATCGCGGGCGACGGCGACGCCGAGCGGGCGAAGGGACTGATCGAGGAGCTCGGCTTCCCGGTCTCTGGCCGGCGCGCATGACCCGCTTCATGCCCGCCGGCGCGCTGCACGGCGCCTACACGCCGCCGCCCGACAAGTCGATCTCGCACCGGGCGGCGCTCTTCGGCGCGATGTCGAGCGGGCCGGTCGTCGTGCGCAACTACCTCGACGCCGGGGACACGCGCTCCACGCTCGCCGCGGTCACCGCGATCGGCGCGCGCGTGGAGGAACGTGGGGGAGGCGATCTCGTAGTGCACGGGGTCGGGCTGCGCGGCCCCTCAGAGGCGGCGGATGCGATCGATGTCGGCAACGCCGGCACGCTGCTGCGGCTGCTGCCCGGATGGCTCGCGGGCCAGGAGGGACGCTCCTGGACGCTCGACGGCGACGAGTCGATCCGCCGGCGCCCGGTCGATCGCGTCGCGGAGCCGCTGCGGCGCATGGGCGCACGGCTCGCGGCTCGCGACGGGCGCCTGCCGCCGCTCGAGGTGACCGGCTCGGCGCTCGTCGGAGTAGACCACGAGCTTGCCGTCGCGAGCGCGCAGGTGAAGTCGTGCCTGCTGATCGCGGGCCTGCTGGCCGAGGGGCGTACACGCGTTCTCGAGCCCGCTTCAAGCCGCGACCACACCGAGCGCATGCTCGCGCGCGCCGGGGTGGCGCTCGAGCGGGAGAACGGCGCGGTCGGCGTGGCGCAGGTCGAGGAGCTCGCGCTCGACGAGCTGGTCGTGCCCGGCGACCCGTCCTCAGCGGCGTTCTTGGTGGCCGCGGCCTGCGTCGTGCCCGGATCGCGGCTTACGGTCGAGGGCGTCGGCCTCAACTGGACGCGCACGGGCTTCTTTCAGATCGCGCGACGGATGGGGGCGTCGATCGAGGGCGACCTCGAGCCGCCCGGAGCGTTCGCCGCCGGCGAGCCGATCGGGTGCCTCGAGGTCGAGGCCCGCCCTCTGCGAGGGACGACGGTCGAGGGGGCGGAGGTGCCGCTCGCGATCGACGAGCTGCCGCTTGTGGCGCTGCTGGGCGCGTTCGCGGACGGGGAGACGGTGGTCCGCGGCGCCGCCGAGCTACGCGTGAAGGAGTCAGACCGCATCGCCGGAGTGGTGGACGGCCTGAGCGGTCTCGACGCCGACATCGAGGCGACCGACGACGGGTTCGTAGTGCGTGGAAGCGCCGGGCTGCGCGGCGGCAGCCTCGAGAGCCGCGGCGACCATCGCTTGGCGATGCTCGGGGCGGTCGCCGGCCTGGTGTCGCCCGAGGGGGTCGATGTTGTCGGGATGGATGCGGCCGCCGTCTCGTACCCCGGCTTCGAGCTGGACCTCGGGCGCTTGCTCGAACGCTGAGGCGCACGAGCGACACAGACATGCCCCTCCCGCGGACCGAGAGGCAAGGAGACGGCATGCTTCCCCTGTACTGCGCTAGGTGCAAGGTTGCCGTACGAGCGACGGCGTTGGTGCGCGTCAGTCTCTCGCCTGAGCGGCGAGGCCAAGGTCCCGCGCGGAGGCCAGCAGTCGGCGGTCGAAGGTCAGGATCGATTCGGCTTGCGTGTCCTGGGCTGCGAGGCTCGAGGTGCGCATCGCGAGCGTCGAGGTGAGCGATCAGCACTGAGCGGCGCGCGGGCGCGTCTCGGAGCTGGAAGTAGCCTGCAACCCATGGTCGTCGCGATCGATGGACCGGTGGGAGCGGGCAAGAGCACCGTCGCGCGCCTGCTCGCACGTGAGCTCGGCTGGACCTACCTCGACTCCGGGGCGATGTATCGCGCCGTCGCGCTGTCGCTGCTCGAGCGCGGTGGCTCGGCGTCCGAGCGGGCGAAGGAGATCGAGATCGAGCTGGGTGAGCGCGTGACCGCCGACGGCCACGACGTGACCGAGGCGATCCGCACGCAGGAGGCGTCGGAGGCCGCCTCGAGGCTCGCCACGAACCAGGCTGTGCGAGCCGCACTGGTGGCAAAGCAGCGCGAGCTGCTCGCCGCCGGCGACTGGGTGGCCGAGGGCCGCGACATCGGCACCGTCGTTGCGCCCGATGCGGCCGTCAAGGTGTTCCTGACCGCGAGCCCTGAGGAGCGTGCGCGGCGGCGCGCCGAGGAGCTCGGCACCGATTGGCGCGTCGTCCTCCAGGACCAGACGCTTCGTGACGAGCGCGACCGAGCGCGCGAGCACTCGCCGCTGCGCGCCGCCGAGGACGCGATCGAGCTCGACTCCACAGGGCGCACCAGCGAGGATGTCGTGCACCAGATCGCGAAGCTCGTGCGCCAGGCCGGCTAGCCGATGGCCCTGCCCAAGGTCGCGATCGTCGGCTACCCGAACGTCGGCAAGTCGACGCTCGTCAACCGCCTCACACAGACGCGCGAGGCCGTCGTCCACGAGCAGTCGGGCGTCACGCGCGACCGCAAGGAGGTCGAGACCGAGTGGAACGGCCGCCGCTTCGTGCTCGTCGACACCGGCGGCGTCGACCTCGAGGAGCGCGACGACCTCGCCCGCGCCGTCCAGTTGCACGCGCGCCAGGCGATGGCGGAGGCGGCGGTCGTCGTGCTGGTGGTCGACGCCCGCGCCGGACTGCGCCCGGGCGACGCCGAGCTCGCGCAGACGCTGCGCCGGGCGCCCGTGCCGGTAGTGCTCGCCGCCAACAAGGTCGACGACGCGCGTGCGATCGCCTACGCCGCCGAGTTCCACCGGCTCGGACTGGGAGAGCCGGTGGCCGTGTCGGCAACGCAGGGCCTCGGCTCGGGCGATCTGCTCGACCGCGTCGCCGGGCTGCTCGCGGATGCGCCCCCAGAGCCCGACGAGGACGCCCCGCGCCTGGCGGTGATCGGGCGCCCGAACGTCGGCAAGTCCTCGCTCGTGAACGCGTTCCTCGGCGAGCAGCGGGTGATCGTCTCGAACGTCGCCGGCACCACGCGCGACGCGATCGACACGCGCCTCGAGGTCGACGGCAAGCCGGTGCTGCTGGTCGACACCGCCGGGCTGCGGCGGCGCGCCAAAGTCGCGGGCACCGTCGACTACTACGCGCAGATCCGCTCCGAGCGGGCCGCCGAGCGCGCCGACGTGGCGATCGTCGTCTGCGATGCATCCGAGGGCGTCACGAGCGAGGACATGCGGATCGCGGAGCTCGCGATGAAGGCGGGCTGCGCGACCGTGCTCGCGCTCAACAAGTGGGACGTGAACGACTCAGACCTCGACTTCGTTCGCGCCCGCGTGAAGCAGAAGCTGCGCCTGCGGCCGAAGGTGATGACCCTCTCGGCGCTCACGGGCCGGGGCGTGAGGCGGCTGCTCGACCAGTCGCTCGTGCTGGCCGAGCGGGTGCGCCAGCGGCTCCCGACTCCCGAGCTCAACCGCTTCCTGTCGAACCTCCAGGCCACACGCCAGCCGCCGGCCGTGCGCGGGCGACGGATGCGGATGTACTACATGACCCAGTTCGAGACCCGTCCACCGCGCTTCGCGATCCAGGTCTCCGACCGCAGTCGGCTGACCCGCGACTACGCCTACTTCCTCGAGAACCGCCTGCGTGAGCGCTACGGGCTCGAGGGCGTGCCGCTCGTGATCGACTTCAACGGGCGCGACTCGGACCGGCGCGCGGGTGGGCGGCAGGAGCGCCCGGAGCGTGAGGCGGCGCCTACCCCCGCAGTTCCACCTGGCCGTCCTTGACGCGGACGGCGTAGGTCGGTTGGGGGGCCGTCGCCGGCCCGCGCACCACAGACCCGTCGTCGAGGCGGAAGACGCTCTGGTGGATCGGGCAGGTGACGCAGCCGTTCTCGACCGAGCCGCCGTCGAGCTGCCCGCCGCGATGCGTGCAGCTGTTCGAGATCGCCGAGATGCGGCCGCCGTGCTTCGTGACGAGCGCCGCGACGCCACCGAAGTCGACCTGGCGCGGCTCGCCCTCGCCGAGGTCGCTCTCGGCGAGCACGGGGGTCCACTCGCTCGGTGGGTACTCGAACGTGGTGGCGTCGACGCCGACCCCAAGCCCGTAGGACAGGTGGCCACCGATCCAGCCGCCGACCCCCATCGCGCCGCCTCCGAGCAGCCCGAGCGTCACTCCGAGGCCGCGGCGGCCACGCCTGCGCGCGACGTAGGAGGCGGTGTAGAGCGTCAGCGCGGCGGAGTTCGCCCACGCGTGCACGAGCCCCGTGCGCCGATCCGGGCCGATCGTGTCGGCCCAGTCGGAGAGCCCTGAGGCGATCGTGGGAAGCGACGCGAGGATCCCGATCCCGACCAGGCGGTCGGCGCCGTCCTCCGCGTCCTCGCCGCCGAGCAGGTCGAGCAGCATCGCGCTCGTCCAGGTGCCGATCGGCACGTCGGTGAGCAGCGGGTGCAGAGCGTGACCGAGCCACGTGCCGCTGAGGAGGTCCTTGGCCGGCCCCGCGGGCAGGACCTGCTTGACGGCCGAGGCGAGGCTCTCCCCGACCGCGTCGAGCTGCTCGAGCTCGCCGAGGCGCACGCCGGCCTGGTGCAGCGCGGGGCTCACGGGCTCGGGCGCCGCGTGGTAGGAGTCGAACTGCGGGCTGTCGGCCATGGCGTCCTTCCGCTTGCCTCGGGTGCGGCGGCGGACGCTACACGAGCGGCGGAGCCCGCCGCTAGTCTCCGCTGCGCGAATTGCTGGCCCCGTCCCCGACTCCCGGAGTTGTCAAACCCTTCCATGAGCGCACACCTGTCTGACAACGAGTACCTCTTCACCTCCGAGTCGGTAACCGAGGGCCACCCCGACAAGATGGCCGACCAGATCTCGGACGG
>JACCXP010000036.1 GCA_013696905.1 Thermoleophilaceae bacterium | reverse complement strand
AGCATCGCCCTGTCGGCGGGACTCGAGATCGCGCGCGTGCCGCCCCGCACGGCCGCGCGTCCATCCACGGTCGCGATCATGTTGAGCACCACGTAGGGCCGCTCGGGGGGAGCCGCGCGGCCGAGCTCGAGGCCCGCGACGACCTCCTCCACCGCCACCTCCGCGGGATCTGGGTGGATCCGCCGCAGGCGCACCGTGAGCGGCAGGCTAGATGCTCGATTCGACGCCGAGCGTGACGAGCCCGGCGCTGACCGCCCGCAACCGGCGCGGCGTCATCCATGCGTAGGCGCGGGACGCGAGCCAGGCTCGCATTCCGGTCGCTCCGGCCGCGGCAGTCGCCGCGGCGGCCACGCACTGACCGCACATGGACGAGACGGTAGCGCGCGCCGGCCGTCGACGAAGCGGAGCTTACCCCTCCTTCCAGGCAGACAGCATCGCCTTCGCGTTAGCGAGCTCCGCCCCGATGAACGTCTCCGCGCCCGAGCCGGGACGGCCGAGCACATCGGCGTAGAGCGACGTCGACACGTCCGCTCCGGCCTCGGCGGCGACTTGGCGCTCGAGCTCCGGATCGACCGCCTCCTCGGTGAAGATCGTGCCTACTCTGCGCGCTCGGATCTCAGCCACGAGCTGACCGATCTGGCGGCCCGAGGGCTCCGAATCCGTGGAGATCGTCGGCAGCACGCTGCCCACCACGCGCACGTCGTACGCGCGTGCGAAGTATCCGAATGCGTCGTGGGAGGTGACGAGGTTGCGCCGGTCGGCGGGAATGGGCTCGAAGCTCGAGCGGATCCGCGCGGCCATCTCGTCGAGCGCTCGCTTGTACGCGGCGGCGTTGCGTTCATAGGTAGCGCGGCCCGGCGGATCGGCGCTCGACAGGCCGGCGGCGAGGTTGTCGACCATCGTCTGGGCCCGCTCGGGGTCGTGCCAGACGTGTGGATCGCCCGCGAAGCCCTCGTCCTCCGTCGGCAGCAGCTCGATCCCCTCGCTGGCGTCGATCCTTCGCGCCTCGGAGCCCGCGTTCGCCAGCAGATCGTCGAGCCATTCGTCGAGGCCGGCGCCGTTTTGCGCGACCACCCTGGCGCGGCTGACGGCGTCGGCGTCGCTCGGGGTGGGCTCGTACTCGTGGGGCTCGGACTCGGGCCCCAGGATGCCGACCACCCGAACTCGCTTCCCGCCGACCTCACGTGCGAAGTCCTGAAGCTGCATGGTCGTCGCCACCACCGGCAGCCTGCCGTTCGCTTCGCTGACCCCCGTGTCGCCCGACCCGCAGGCGGTTACCCCGGCGAGAAGCATGAGGAGCGTGGCCCAAGGGGAACCAGTGCGAGAGAGAATCATTCTCAGCACCATAAAGCGGGAATCTACTGCGGACCGGCGCCCGCCGTCGCAGCGCGGCGCCGCTCCCACCTCCGCCCCTGCGCGACCAACGACGCAGCCACGGCGACGCAGCCGACGGCGAGCGCGATCGCAGGCCCCGCGCCGACGTCGAAGTACCAGGTGGCGTAGAGGCCGGCGATCCCGGCGCCGGCTCCGAGCGCCGCCGCGAGGGCGACCATCGGCCAGAAGCGCCGGCAGAGCATGCGCGCAGTCACGGGCGGCCCGACCAGGAGAGCGGTCAGCAGCAGGTTGCCGACGGCGCGCAGCGCGACGACGGCGGCGAGCGCGACGAGCCCGAGCAGGAGCAGGTCGAGCAGGCGGACGGAGTAGCCCATCGCGCGCGCCGTCGAGCGGTCGAAGGCGACCAGGGCGAGCTCCTTGCCCGCCAGCAGCAGCGCGCCGGCGACCGCGGCGGCGACGGCGGCGGCCAGGATCAGGTCGGCGTCGGTGACGCCGAGGATCGAGCCGAAGAGCACGTCCTCGAGGCGCGAGCGGTAGCCCTCGGACAGAGCGATCAGGGCGACGCCGGCACCGAACAGCGACGGCAGCAGGATGCCGATCGCGGTGTCGCGGCTGAGCCGCCCGCCGGCCCCGATCGCCTGCACCGCCAGCACGGTGACCGCTGCGAGCGCCGCCGCCCCAAGGCTCACCGGCAGGCCGGCCAAGAACGCAAGCGCGACGCCGAGCACGATCGTGTGCGAGATCGACTCGCCGAAGAAGGCGAGCCCACGCACGAGCACGAAACAGCCGAGCGCGCCACACAGCGCGCCGGCAAGGACCGCCTCGACGAGAGCGCGGCGCATGAAGCCCGCGCTCCAGGGATCGAGCAGCCAGTCGAGGGTCACGGAGCGGGATGCACCCCGTGGTGCACGAGCGCCGTCTCACCGTCGAGGCTCAGCAGCTCGGCCCGATAGGCAGCCCGGATGATCTCGGGTCGAAAGACCTCCCGCGTCGGCCCCTCCGCGACCAGTCGACCGTCGAGGATCAGCAGCCGATCGCACACGCGCGCCGCCTGGGCGAGGTCGTGGGTCGTCATGCAGACCGTGTGCCCGTCCGCGCAGTGATTTGCCAGCACCTGAAGGACGACCTCCTGGGACGCTGCATCGATCCCCGTCAGCGGCTCGTCGAGGAGCATCACCTCGCCCTCCTGGGCAAGCGCCCGGGCGACGAGCACGCGCTGGCGCTGGCCGCCCGAGAGCGAGGCGAACGGGGAACGCGCGCGGTCTGAGAGCCCCATCTGATCGAGCAGCTCGGCGGCGACCCGGCGGTCATTCGCCCGCGGTGCTCGCAGCCAGCCGAGGCGCGGATAGCGGCCCATCAGCACGACCCCGAGCGCATCGACCGGGAAGGTCCGGTCGACGGCCGAGAGCTGCGGCACGTACGACGTCGAGCCGTTGACCTCGACCGAGCCCGTATGGGAGACGACGCCTAGCAGCGCGCGCAGCAGCGTCGTCTTGCCGGCGCCGTTCGGGCCGAGCACGCCGGCGAGCGTGCCGGCCGGCACGGAGAACGTGACCCCGGTCAGCGCCGGACGGCCCTCGTAGGACACCGACAGGTCAAGCGCGACGATCGCCGGAGGCGATCCCGCGGCTGCGCGCTTCACGCGCCCGCTTCGATCCGGGAGGCGTGGCGAGCTCGCCGGATCAGGCCGGCGACCGCGGCGACCAACCCGAAGCCGAGCCCGGCGAGGGCGGCGACGGCCGCGCCGGGAGGGATGTCGAGCGTCCGGGCGAGAGCCAACCCGAGCACCGTCTCGAGCGCGCACAGCGCGACGGCGAGGGCCTGCATCGGGGCCAGGCGGTCGGTCACGAGACGCGCGGTCGCGGCCGGCACGACCAGCAGTCCCGAGACCAGCAGGCTGCCGACCGCCGGCAAGGCGGTGACGACCGCGAGCGCCAGCAAGCCGAGCAGCAGGACGTCCCCACGCCCGGGGCGCAGGCCGGCCGGGCCCGCCCACTCCCTGTCGAAGGTCGATGCGGCAAGCGAGCGCCCGGTCAACACCAGGGTCACCAGCGCGACGAGCGCCACGGCTGCGCAGCGCACGACGTCGGCGCCTGAGATCGCAAGCAGCGAGCCGAACAGCACGCTCTCGACGGGAGCCGCGACGCGGAAGACCGAGGTCAACAGCAGCCCTCCGAGTGCGAGCGCGATCGCGAGCACGAGTCCTGTGACCGCGCCGCCTCGCAGGCGGTGATCGCGCTCGAACAAGGACACCGCGGCGGTGAAGCCCGCGGCGGCCGCCAGCGAGCCGGCGATCGGGCCGAGGGCCGGGAGGCCGAGCCCGACGACCACGCCCGGGAAGGTCGCCACGCCGACGCCGTGCGCGAAGAAGGCGAGCCCGCGCAGCACGACCCAGGTGCCGAGCAGCCCGAACGGCACAGCGAGCAGGACGCCGGCGAGCAACGCGCGCTCGATGTACGGCGCGTCGAAGGGCGGCGGCATCGGCGGCAGACGATACTGAGAATCGGCCTCAGCAGGCTCGGCGGAGCGATGCTTCAGGCGATCGGCTCGGCGCACCCCGGGCAGGTGCCGCGCAGCACAACGTCGTGGCCCTCGACCCGGTACGAGAGCCGGTCGGCCAGCCCGGCGATCGCCCGCTCGAGCCGCTCGTCCTCGAACTGCGAGACCCGCCCACAGCGGGCACAGAGCAGATGGTGATGGTGCTCGCCGCTCGGATCGGCGGCCTCGTAGCGGGCGAACCGCTCGCCGGTGTCGAGCCGCTGGACAGCGCCCAGCGAGTGCAGCAGCTCGAGCGCCCGATAGACCGTCGCCGTGCCGACGTCACGGCCGTCCTCGCGCAGGAGATCGGTGATCTCGCGAGCGGTCAGGCAGCACGTCTGCCTCGCCAGCAGCTCGATTACCGCGGAGCGAGGACCGCTCGGCCGGTGGCCCGCGCCCTCGAGGCGCTGCTGCGTGGAGGACAGCCAGTCCTGCTCGAGCCCATTTCTCCCCATGCGCTCACCTTACGTGCCCGCGGCTCAGGTCGGGCCGGGGCCGACGTCGAGTTCGTGCCGGCCAGCCGCTCGCTGACGATGGTTGGAGCGCCTTCGTGCGCCAGGGGCAGGGCGCCTAGGCGTTGACGGCGCCGCCGAGGCCGGCCCGACGCAGCAGCTCGGCGCGCACGAAGCCGTCGAGGTCGCCGTCGACCACGCGCTGCACGTCGCCGACCTCGTGGCCCGTGCGGTGGTCCTTGACCATCGTGTAGGGGTGCAGCACGTAGGAGCGGATCTGAGAGCCCCAGGCGACGTCCTGCGCCTCGCCGCGCTCGCGAGCGAGCTCCTCCCGACGCTCGCGCTCCTGGCGCTCGAGCAGGCGTGACCTGAGCATCGCCATCGCGGTGGCCTTGTTCGACGACTGCGAGCGCTCGTTCTGGCACTGCACGACGATCCTCGTCGGTCGGTGCGTCAGCCGCACGGCGGAGTCGGTCTTGTTGACGTGTTGGCCGCCCGCGCCGGACGCGCGGTAGGTGTCGACCTGGATGTCGGACTCATCGATCTCGATGGCGGCGACCTCCTCGACGAGCGGCGTGACCTCGACCTGTGCAAAGGCCGTGTGGCGGCGAGCCGAGGCGTCGAAGGGCGAGATGCGCACCAGGCGGTGGACGCCCTTCTCGGCCGAGAAGAGCCCGTAGGCGTTCTCTCCGCGGGCCACGAATGAGGCGGACTTGATGCCGGCCTCCTCCCCCGGGCTGACCTCCGCGAGCTCGACCTGGAACTCGCGTCGCTCGGCCCAGCGCAGCTCCATGCGCAGCAGCATCTCGGCCCAGTCCTGCGAGTCGGTGCCGCCCGCCCCCGCCGATATCGACACGACGGCGTCGCCCGAGTCGTAAGGGCCGGAGAAGAGCCGCTCCTCCTCGAGCGCCTCCAGGCGGGCTTCCACGCCCGTGCGCTGGCCGGCGAGCTCAGCGGCGATCGACTCGTCCTCCGCCGCGAGCTCCTCGAGCGTCTCGAGGTCCTCGAGGTCCGACTCGAGCGCACGAAACGAGTCGACCTTGCGCTGGATGCGGGCGTGCTCGGACGAGAAGCCGGCGGCTCGCTCCTGGTCGTCCCAGAAGCCGGCGGCGCCCATCTCCTCCTCGAGCGACGCCAGTCGCCGCTCTAGCGCAGCTGGGTCAAAGGTAGTCCGCGAGCAGCCGGAGCTGGTCGCGGAGGGGCGTGGCGGGATCAGCCATCGCTAGGCCCCATGGCATTTCTTGAACTTCTTGCCCGAGCCGCACCAGCACGGGTCGTTGCGCCCCAGGTGGTCGTTCTCCCCGAGGCGGCGCGTCTGCACCACTGGCGCGAGCGGCGGCTCGCTCATGCCGTCGTAGGTGACGAAGTCCCCGGCGGGGCCGGCGGCGCCCACAAGCCCGCCGCCCTGAGCGGCGGCCGCGAGCGCGCTCGGCTGGTCCTCGGCGGTGCCGCCGGCGTAGGAGAGCCCCGACGTGCTCGAGGAGGAGCCGCCGCCGAGCGGCCAGGCGTGCGCCGGCTCGCCGCCGCCGTTTCGCGCCTCGACCTCCACCTCGACGTGGAAGATGTAGCGCGCGAACTCCTCCCAGACCGAGTTCATCAGCGCCGAGAACATCCCGAAGCCCTCGTTCTTGTAGGCCACCAGCGGGTCGATCTGCGCGAAGCCGCGCAGGTGGATGCCCTCGCGCAGGTAGTCCATGTCGTGCAGGTGCTCGCGCCAGCGGTCGTCGATTATCTGAAGCAGCACGAAGCGCTCGAGCGCCCGCATCAGCTCGGCGCCGAGCTCCTCCTCACGCTCCTCGTAGGCCTGCACGGCGTCCTTGCGCAGCTCCTCGATCAGGTCTCCGCGCTCGAGCGTGCTGGTGTCGACGTCCTCCGTCGCAAGGCCGACCGGGTACATCTGCTCAAGCTGGGTGAAGAGCCCGTCGATGTCCCAGTCCTCGACGTAGTCGCCGACCAG
>JACCXP010000033.1 GCA_013696905.1 Thermoleophilaceae bacterium | reverse complement strand
CGCGTGGGCTGCGACCGTCGAGCACGGTCGCGCCGGATGTTCCCTCGCCGCCCCGCGACCTGCCGGCGAAGAGGCCGGCGACGAGCGCGCACGCCGCGGCGAGCACCAGCACCCCCGCGGTCACGGCCCGCGCGGAGCGACGAGCCTCAGGCAAGCGTGGCCGAGGCGTCGAGGTCGAGGTAGGCCGGATAGGGGAGCGCGGGCGTGAAGCGCGCCGCGCCGGCGATCATCGCCGCGTTGTCGGTGCACAGCTCGTGCGGGGGCACCCAGAGGTCGACCCCGAGCCGGCCGCACTCCTCCGCGATACGCGTGCGCAGCTCCGAGTTCGCCGCCACCCCGCCGCCGATCGCGAAGCGCTCGAGGCGCTCGCGCTCGATCGCGGCCAGCGAGCGCGCGACGAGCGCGTCCACGACCGCACGCTGGTAGGAGGCGGCAAGGTCGGCAGCGCGCGCTCGTGCGACCTCATCGCCGAGGTCGCGGACGCGGTAGAGCAACGACGTCTTGAGGCCGCTGAACGAGAAGTCGAGGCCCGTGCCGGGGAGCGAGCGCGGGAAGTCGAACGCCTCGGGGTCGCCCGTGCGAGCAAGCCGGTCGAGCGCCGGGCCGCCCGGGTAGCCGAGCCCGAGCAGCCGGGCGCCCTTGTCGAAGGCCTCGCCGGCGGCGTCGTCGAGCGTCTCGCCGAGGGTGCGAAAGCCTGATGGGTGATCGACACGTGCCACGAAGGTGTGCCCGCCGCTCGCGACGAGGCAGCCGTAGGGCGCCTCGATCGGCTCGTCGCCGAGCATGCTGGCGGTCACGTGTCCGTGCAGGTGGTCGACCGCGTGCAGCGGCAGGCGGCGGGTGGCGGCCAGCGCCTTTGCCGTCGAGACGCCCACGAGCAGCGCCCCGATCAGGCCTGGTCCGCGCGTCACGGCTACCGCGCGCACGTCGTCGAGACCGGCGCCCGCCCGCTCGAGCGCGTCAGCCACGACCGCGCCGACGAGCTCGAGGTGGCGGCGGGAGGCGATCTCGGGCACAACCCCCCCGTAGCGCGAGTGCAGCAGCCCCTGCGAGGCGACAGCGTTCGAGTGCAGCACGCCTGCCGTCGTGACGACCGCCGCACAGGTGTCGTCGCAGCTCGTCTCGATGCCGAGGATCACGCCGGGGCGCGATCGTCGCGCGCGCTGCGCTCGGCCTCCGGGTCGGCGCGATCGGCCGCTTGCACCGCGACCGTTCGCCACATGATCAGGGCGTCCTCGCGATTGTCGTGGTAGTAGCCACGGCGGTAGCCGGCCCCCCGGAACCCGAAGCCCTCGTAGAGGCTGATCGCGCCGGCGTTCGAGCGCCTGACCTCGAGTGTGTAGCGCTCTCCCGGTCGGTCGGCGCGGTCGAACAGCGCTCCCAGAAGCGCACTCGCCACTCCCTCCCTGCGACGGGTCACGTCGACCGCGACGTTCATCAGGTGCCAGACCGTGTCGTAGCGCGAGCAGACCACGTAGCCGGCCAGGCGGCGATCTAGCATCGCGGCGAGGCAGATGCCCGAGGGCTTCGAGAGCTCGAGCACGAACATCGCGAGCGACCACGGCGTCGGGAACGCGCGCCGCTCGATCGAGAGGACCTGCGGGAGGTCCGCGTAGGACAGCGGGCGGATCGTGACTGGCTCCGTCATCTCGTTGGGTGTGCGTCCGGCGCTCGCAGGTAGTCGGGAAGGACGGCCTCGGGAGGGACATCGGACGCCTGGGCCGCCAGCCGGCAGATGTGAAGCGCGCGCACGACGTGGCTCCTCGACCCCGCGCCGGCTAGCTCGAGCCCGCCGGCCTCCAGGGTCTGTCGAGATCGTAGCGCCCCGTCTCCGGCCGCCACGGGCCGCAGGCCCGCCTCGATCAGGAGCTCGACGATCCGCTCGGGGGAGGCCACGAACGGCGCCCACAGCTCGTCGCCCTGCGCGTAGAGGGCCGCGAACAGCTCGCCGCGCCGTGCATCGATCAGCGGCAGCGCGAGCGGCGCGGCGATGCCGGCGGCGAGCGCCGCGAGCGAGGAGATCGGGCGCAACGCGAGCCCGTCTGCCTGCGCCAGCGCCCGTGCGGTCGCGATCCCGATCCGCAGCCCGGTGAAGCCGCCCGGACCGACCCCGACCGAGATCGCCGAGAGATCGGCAAAGGCGAGACCGCCCGCGTCCATCACCTGCGCCACCGCCGGCATCAGCTCGCGGCTGTGGCCCGGTCGCCCGGTCAGGGCGTCGAGACCGGGCTCGACCTCGAACGCCTCGCCGTCCGAGCGCAGCAGGCAGGCCGCCGTCGCGGCGGTCGACGTGTCGAGCCCGAGGATGCTCAGGCTCACCGCTCGACCACGATCGATCGCCGCCGTGGCGAGAGGTGCTCGAGCCGCACGCTCGCCCGCACCCGCCCCAGACCGCCCGGCGGGGCCACCGCGGGCCACTCGACGAACGCGAAGCGCTCGCCGGTGAGGTAGTCCTCGAGCAGCCCGGGCTCCTCTCCGGCGAGCAGGAAGGGCATCCGGTAGAGGTCGAGATGGGCGACCTCGAGGCCCTCCCCGTCGCGCTCGCCCCGGTAGACCTGGCCGATCGCGAAGGTGGGGCTCGTCACGGGGCCAGTGACCCCGAGTGCCCGGCACGCCCCGCGCACGAAGGTGGTCTTGCCC
>JACCXP010000410.1 GCA_013696905.1 Thermoleophilaceae bacterium | reverse complement strand
GGCGCGTGCCGCCGGGCTCGCCGTGGCGCTTCTCGAGCTCGATCGCGTCCGGGTCGGTGAGCGGGCGCAGGCGGCCCTCGCGGATCAGCTTCTCGTCGACGCCTCCGAGCCGCCCGGCGAAGGTCGTGTAGACGGGCGTGCCGAGCGCCACGGCCTCGCGGTTCATCGTGCCGCCGGCGGAGACCATCAGGTCGGCGAGCGCGATCAGGCTCTGCGCGTCGACGGCGCGCTCGGGCACTATCAGCGACGGCAGGCCGAGCCCGCGCACGTAATCGCGCTGGCCCTCGGTGCGCGGGAGCACGACCGCGTGCACCCCCTCGTCGCGCCCGAGCCGGGACAGCACGCCCACGAAGAGCGGGTTCGACTTGCGGTGATAGAGCGAGACGTCCGGTGGCGGGCGGACCACGACGACGACGCGTTCAGGATCGACGTCGAGCGCCCCGAGCACGCCGGGGTCGAGCTCGAAGTCCGCCAGGTAGTACTCCTCCTTGAGCCCCGGGTACTGCGCGAGCTTGTGGGGCCCGACCCCGTAGCGGGCCAGGCGCTCTGGCGGGATCGAGTCGGGCGTGATCACGCGCCGCGCCAGCCGGCAGCCGACGTTGTGCTGCTGCACCGCCCACTCGTAGTCGAACGTGTTCACGGCCGGGATGCGAAGCGAGGCCGCCGCGAGCGCGAGGTCGTTCGACCCGTGCCCGACCGCGAGGTCGACGCGCCGCCGCGAGCCGAACCGGCGCATCGCCGCCGTGCGCGAGGCAAGGGAGGCCACCTTGCTCAAGAGGCCGGCTCCGCCGTGGCTGCCGAAGGAGACGTGGTCGACCGCGTGAAGGCGCAGCAGGTCGAGCGTCTGCGCGTAGTCGCGCGCGGTGACCACGACCTCGTGGCCCTGCTCGCGCAAGCGCCGGATGATCGGCCGGAACACGAGCACGTGCGCCGGAGCCGTCATGTCGATCCAGATCCGCACGAGCCGCGCGCAGCTTAGGCGCGCTCAACCTCCCAGCAGCGGCACCCTCGTGACGACGATGAACGCGCACAGCGCGAGCGTGCCGGCGCGCAGCCAGCGGCTCTCCGCGAGCGCCGCCAGCGGAAGCAGCCAGACGACGTACCACGGCAGCAGGAACGTCGTGGTCACGAGCAGCGCGAGCGTCGCCCAGCCGGCTGCGGCGATCCAGTCGGCTCCTCGCCACACCCGCGCCGCGAGCACGGCGAGCGCCCCGCCGAGCCCCGCGAGCGCGACGACCCGGACGACGGGCGCGAGCGTGTAGCGCCCATCGGCGAAGCCCGCGAGCCCGAGCGCCCGGGCGATGTCATGCGGGATCGCGTGACGGGAGACGAAGCCGCCCTGGTCGGCGAGCACGCCGAGGTAGCCGATCGTGCCCGAGCGAAACACGGCGAGCGAGAGCGCCCCGAGCGCGAGCGCCGCGATCGCCGCGCCGGCGAGCGCACGCGACGGTCGGCGCGCCCCGAGCACCATGAACGGAAGCACCAGGCCCGCCGTCGCCTTGACGGCCGCGGCGCCCACCACCAGGGCGGCCGCGGAGCGCTCGCGGTCGGCGAGCGCAAGGTGGATCCCGACCAGCACGAGCAACGTCACCAGGGCGTCGTTGTGAGCGCCCCCTAGGCCCCAGACGAGCGCCAGCGGGTTGAGGCCAACGAACAGGACGGCGGCCACGGGCGGGCGGCCGAGCCGCTCCGCGAGCGAGGCCACGAGCGCCACGCAAGCGACGCCGGCCGCGGCGACGATCGCCTTGAGCGTCCACAGGCTCGCCGGCAGTCCGAGCGGGGCGAGCGCGTAGGAGACGAGGGTGAAGAGCGGGCCGTAGGGGCTCGGCAGGCCCTTCCAGCCGACGAACGGATGCACCGGGTCGAGCGGGGCGGCGTCGGCCGAATTGAGGTAGGGGTCGAAGCCGTGCAGCGCGCCGAGACGGGCGTAGGCGATGTAGCCGAAGACGTCGGCCGAGAGGATCGGCGCGCTGAGCGCGAGCGCCAGATGAGCGCCGAGCACCGCCGCGACCGCCCACGCGGGGCGCACCGCGTCGGCGACGACGAGCGCGGCCGCATAGGCGGCGCACATGACCAGCACGAGCACGCTGAAGCCGCCGGGCTGAAGCTCGGGCCCGACACCGGCGAGCGGCCCGCCGAGCCAGGCGGGAAAGCCCTCGCGGCCTGCCGGCACGAGGAACGATGCTCGGTCCGGGACGCCGGCGGCGACGGCCAGCGCAGCGCCCACGAGTACGATCAGGGATCCGGCCGCGATCGCGCTGCGGCGGCGCTCGAGCATGCCGACGCGTCGCCTGCGGCCCGAGGGCGCGACGAACGGCGAGAGCCTCATCCGCGCTCGGTCGGTCGCCACGAGCCGATCAGGCGGGGATGCGGCTGAAGAGCGCGCGTGGCAGGTGGCGCACCACCGACATCACGAGGCGCATGCCTCGCGGGGCCCACACCGTGTGGGCGCCGCGGGCGAGCCCCTCGACGATCGCCTCGGCCACTCGGTCGGGCGTGGTGCTGTAGGGCGGTGCGTCCATGCCGGCCGTCATCTTCGTGCGCACGAAGCCCGGCCGCACGACCAGCACGCCCGCTCCCGTGCCCTCGAGTGCCAGGCCGAGGCCGTGCGCGAACCCGTCTAGGCCCGCCTTCGACGCCCCGTAGACGTAGTTCGAGCGCCGCACCCGCTCGCCCGCGACCGACGACAGGACCGCGATCGTGCCGTGCCCCTGGGCGACGAGGCGTCGCGCGATCACGGTCATCACCGACGCCGCCCCGAGGAAGTTGGTGCGCAGCACGGACACCGCGGCCATGTGGTCGCGCTCGGACTCGGACTGCTCGCCGAGCACGCCGAAGGCGACGAGCACGAGGTCGACGTCCTGCTCCCCTGCGAGCGCCGCCTCCACGAAAAGCGGGTGGCTCTCCACGTCGTCGGCGTCGAACGGGAGCACCTCGACCGCCACGCCCCGACCGCGCAGCTCCCCGGCGAACGCCTCGACGGCGTCGGGGCGGCGGACCGCGAGCCGCGCCGAGCGCATTCGCTCGCCCGCCAGGCGGCGCAGCGTCGCCTGCGCGATCTCGGACGTGGCGCCGAGCACGAGCACCGACTGGGGCGCCCCGAGCGCGTCCCTCATCGACCGACCTCCACCGGCGCGCGCTCGCCTCGCCGCCGAGCAGTCGTCGGGGCGGGCGCGAGCAGGCCGACGCGCCGGGCGAGGTCCGAGCGCATCAGACCATCCGGGTCGAGGCGACGCTGCGCCAGCCGCCACTGCTCGAGCCGCGGGTACATCGCAGCGAGCAGCTCGGGGCGCAGGCGCGAGTCCTTGGCGAGGTAGACGCGCCCACCGGCCTCGACGACGAGCTCGTCGAGGCCGTCGAGCAGCGTCGCGAGCCCGGGCATCGCCGCGGGCAGGTCGAGCGCGAGCGTGAAGCCCGGCATCGGAAACGAGAGCAGCCCCTGCTGCGGGCCGAAGCGCTTGAGCACGGCGAGAAACGACGGGCTGCGGGCGGCGCTGAGGCGCTCGAGCGCCGAGCGCAACGCATCCGCGGCGCCGAAGGGCACCACGAACTGGTACTGCAGGAAGCCCCGCCGGCCGTAGAGGCGATTCCAGTCGCGGACCCCGTCGAGCGGGTAGAAGAAGGACCCGAGCGGCTCGATGCGCTCGCGTTCGGCGCGCGGCGCGCGGCGATACCAGAGCTCGTTGAAGGCTGCCACGGTGCTCCGGCGCAGGAGGCCGGAAGGCACCCAGCGCGGCACCGCGAGCGACGCGGCGGGCACCTGCGTGAGGGCGCCCGGCCGGTCGCCCGGATCGATCTCGTCGAGCCGGGCGTGGTCGCCGCGGGTGAGCACGGATCGCCCCAGCGCTCGCCCGCGCGCCAGGCAGTCGATCCACGCAACCGAGTAGCGATAGCCGGCGTCGCCCTCCTCCATTCGCCGGAGCACGTCGTCGAGGTCGCAGGCGCGCTCGGTGTCGACGCGGATGCGCGCCGTCTCGACGCGCAGCAGGCGGAAGGTGGCCTCGACGACGACGCCGGTCAGCCCCATCCCGCCGGCGGTCGCCCAGAACGCGTCAGGCTCCCGCTCGCGAGTGGCCGTCACGCGCTCGCCCGCCGGCGTCTCGAGCTCGAACTCGCTGACGTGCTCGCAGAAGGAGCCGTCGCGGTGGTGGTTCTTGCCGTGGATGTCGGCTGCGATCGCGCCCCCGACGGTCACGTAGCGCGTGCCGGGGGTGACCGGCACGAACCACCCGAAGGGCAGCAGCAGGCGCGCGAGCGCTGCGATCGAGACGCCGGCGCCGACGGTCACCTCGCCTCGCCGGAGGTCGAGACTGCGCACGCCGCCGAGTCCGCTCGTGCCGAGCACCGTCCCGCCCGCGTTCTGGGCGGCGTCGCCGTAGGAGCGTCCGAGGCCGCGGGCGATCACGCCGCGCGGTCCGGCCTCGGCGAGCGCCCGGCGGACCTCGCCGGCATCGGACGGGCGCTCGACGTCGGCGCGCGTGGGAGCGGTTCGCCCCCACCCCGTCAGCAGCCGCGAGTCAGCGGCCAAGGTAGACACCGCAGGCGAACAGCGTCGCCCAGACGAGCCCGATCGCCTGCAGGGTGCGGTCGCCGAGCACGATCTCCTCCGGCGCGCTGCCCTGCCCCTGCTCGAGCATCAGCGCGTAGCGCAGGATCGCGAGCACGAACGGGATGATCGACAGCTCGAACCACGGCGCGCCGGCGCTCGCCTCCGCCTCCTCGAAGGCCCACAGGCAGTAGGCCGCGAGCGTGACGCCCGAGGCCAGCGTCCAGACGTAGCGCAGATACTCGCGCGAGTAGAGGCCGAGGGTCGCACGCACCTCGGCTCCATCGGGGCCCAGGTCGAGATGCTCGCCGTGGCGCTTGCCGGCGACCATGAAGAGCGAGCCGAATGCGGCGACGATCAGGAACCAGCGCGAGAACGGCACCCCGGTCGCGACGCCTCCAGCGATCGCTCTGATGAAGAAGCCGCCGGCGACCACGGCCAGGTCGAGCACCGCGACGTGCTTGAGCCACAGCGTGTAGCTCGTCGTCAGCGCGACGTAGCCGGCGACGACGGCGAGGAACCCCGTCCCGACAAGGAGCGCCACCAGGAATCCCGCGGCGACCAGCGAGATGCCGGCTCCGACGGCGACCCCGACGGGCACGACGCCGGCAGCGACTGGGCGCTCGCGCTTGGTCGGGTGGCGGCGGTCGGCCTCGACATCGCGGGCGTCGTTGAGCAGGTAGGTGCCGCTCGAGACAAGGCAGAAGGCGAGAAAGGCGACCGCGACGGTGACGAGCGGGCCGGGCTGCACCAGCACGCCGGCGGCGGCGGGCGCCGCCACCACGAGCACGTTCTTGACCCACTGTCGCGGACGGGCGCTGCGCGCGAGGCCCGCGGCGATCGCGCCGGACTTCCGCGACGGCCCCGGCCGCTCGCGCGCCGAAACGGTGGGCGTCAGCTCATGAGGCACCCGGCGAGGGTACTGCCGCCGACGTCAGGCCCGGCGAGGAGGACGGTGAGCTCGGGATGCTCGGCCACTGACGACGGTGAGGTTACGTGGGCGGCGAGCTCACTCGCGCGCGAGCGCCTTGAACTCGCCCGTCTCGACCTCGCGCGCGATCTCCTCCTCGATCTCGTGCTCGTCGGGGTGGCCGCCGTCGGCTGCGGCGCTTCGGCGCAGCTGGCGCTCGCGGAAGCGGCGGAACTTGAGGATCTCGAGCACGTAGACGAGGTAGAACGAGGCGGCCACCGCGACCGTTCCGAAAGCGATCAGCACTCCGGTCCAGCCGGGGTCGAAGTCGCCGTGACCGTCGGAGTAGGGGACGAACCGCAGCGCCAACGCCAGCGCCGCGAGTGAAAGCGTCCAGCCGTACAGGTAGAGCACGGTGCGCCGCTGGGAGAAGCCGATGTTCGCAAAGCGGTGGTGGAAGTGCCACGAGTCGGCGCCGTAGACCGGCCGGCGGTACTTGATCCGCTTCGCCACCACGAAGCCCGTGTCGAGGATCGGCACGGCCATGATCACGAGCGGGAAGGCGAGCGCGACGACGGCAGCGGTCTTCAGCACGCCCTGGATCGCGACGCAGGCGAGCAGCAGCCCGAGCAGGTTCGACCCCGAGTCGCCCATGAAGATCTTGGCGGGATGGAAGTTGTGCCACAGGAAGCCCGCCGCTGCACCGGCCGTGGCCGCCGCGAGCACGCCCGCGCCGTCGCGATCCAGCGACACGGCGATCACCGCGAAGGTGATCGCCGCGATCGCGCAGACACCCGCGGCAAGGCCGTCGGCGCCGTCGCTGAAGTTGACCATGTTCATCACGAAGACGATCCCCACCAGCGTCAGCGCCATGCCGACCGGCGGGCTCAGGTCGACCGCGCCGATCAACGGGAGCGTGAAGTGGCCGACCCAGACGCCCGCGAGCACCGGAACCGCGGCGGCGGCCGCCTGACCCACGAGCTTGAGGATCGGCTTCAGGTCGAACGCGTCGTCGACGGCGCCGACCACCGTGATGCCGATCGCGCCGATCGCGATCGCCTGCGTCTGCCAGGTGCCGGGCCAGAGGAAGGGAGCGCCGCCGGCGATGACCGCGACGAGGATGGCAGGCCCGCCGAGTCGCGGGATCGGGCGGTCGTGCAGGCTGCGCTCCTTGGGCAGGTCGAGCGCCCCGAAGCGCCGTGACAGGCGGGCGGCTACGGGGGTCGAGGCAAGCGCGACGAGGGCCGCGAGCGCAAACGCCCAGAGCGCCTGGAGACCGTCCATCAGCCGCCCAGGTTAGCCGCGCCTCCGGCCGTCCGAAGGGGTACAAGAGAGAGGTGCACGACTCGCATTCCCGTCGCCACGACCACAGCGTGCCGCGCGGGATCAACCGGCGGCGGATGACGATCGCCCTGATCCTCAACGTCGGCCTGCTGCTGATCGGCGTGGCCGGCGCCGTCTTGTTCGGCTCGGTCGCACTGCTCGCGGACGCGGGCCACGTGCTCTCCGACATCGGCGCGATCGGCCTCGGCCTGTTCGCAGCCATCGTGGCCGCCCGCCCGGCGCGTGGCCAGCGGACGTTCGGCTACCACCGCTCGGAGATCATCGCCGCGCTCGTGAATGGGCTCGCGCTCGTCGTCGTGGCTGTGCTCGTGCTGGTCGAGTCCGCGAGCCGGCTGGCCGATCCGCCGGCGGTCGAGGGTCTCGGCGTGCTCGTCGTGGGCGTGCTCGGCCTGGCGGGTAATCTCGCGGCGACGGTCGTGCTTGCGGGCGGCGATCGCGAGGACCTCAACCTCGAGGGAGTGCTGCGCCACTCGGCCGCCGACGCGCTCGGGTCGCTCGGCGTGGTCGTCGCCGGCGCGATCGTGCTCGCGACGGGCTGGCTCTACGCCGACCCGATCGCCGGCCTGCTGATCGCAGTGCTGATCCTGCTCGGCTCGTGGCGGCTCGTGCGAGAGCCGTTCGACGTGCTGATGGAGGCCGCGCCGAAGGGGCTCGACGTGCCCGAGGTCGGGCGCGCGATGTGCGAGGTCGAGGGCGTCCGCGAGGTGCACGACCTGCACGTCTGGACCGTCACCTCGGGCTTCCCGGCTCTCGCCGCGCACGTCTTGACGGCGCCCGCGGACGATTCGGACGAGGTGCGAAGGCGGCTCGAGGCGCTGCTCGCCGATCGCTTCGGCATCGAGCACACGACGCTCCAGACCGAGCGCGAGCGGCTGCTCGAGCTCGAGGACCGTCGCAGCGGGCGCTAGGCAGCGTCACGCTCGCCGCCCACGGCGCCACCTTCCTCGCCTTCAAGGCCCGCGGGCCGGTGACAGAGCGGGCGGTGCGCCTCGGCCGCGCGCTCGTGCCCGCGGTGGCCCTCCTCTTCGCGCTGCTCGCAATTCCACCAACGTAGTGCGCGAGGAGATGCTGACTACGATTGCCGCCGCTTGCGGCCGGCCTCCTCACGAGGTCGCCAGGCCGAGCGCGATCGCCGAGGAGCCCTCGATCGCCGCGCGCAGCCTGGTCGGCGTGGCCCGGGCCGGCGGCGGCTGAAGTCGCTCTTGCTCGATCGCGGCGCGCATCGCCGCCGGGTCGTCGACGGCGACGGCGATCGAGGTCGCAAGCACTGGATCCGCCAATGGCCGCTCGATCGTGACCGGCTCGTGCAGGGACAGCACGAGGTCGACGCGCCCGCTCGCGGCGAGGGCTGCGCTGCCGTCGCCCGGAAACAGCGGGCGCTCGCAGCGAGCGCTGCGGCGCTCGACCGCCGCGATCACCGCCAGCGGCACCCGCGCTCGATACAGCGCGCCCACTCGCAGCTCGAGCGTGGCGTCCGCGATCCGGTGCGGGTACACACGCGGCGCGAGAGCGAAGGCGAGCAGGTAGACCATCCCGAGGGCGTGCAGGGCGGCGGCTGCGACCCGGGGCCAAAGCCACGCGTCGGGCAGCGCCAGGTGCACGATCGCGCCCTCGGCGGCGGCGACTGGCAGAAGAGCGAGCGCGAAGCCGAGCTCCCAAGAGCCTCGGTGATAGGTGAACTCCTGTCCGCGCTTGCGCCGCCCGACGCGACGCACGAGCGCGCGCGGCAGGGTCAGCTGCAGCTCGAGCTCGCTGCGCAATAGGCGGCGCACGGTCGGGTGCATGAGGAAGTCGAGCACGACCTCCCGCCGTTCTCGTCCGAGCAGGCGCGTGCCCGCGAGGGCGACGGTCAGCAGCACGGCCAGGTCGAGCGCCGCAAGCGCGAGTCCCACCGCGAGCCCGTCCTCGAGCGAGGGCCTCAGCCCCAGCTCGCGCGCTATCAGCACGCCGGCCGGCAGGGCGACGAGGAACGACCACCGCCGCGCGCGTCGAACACGGGGACGCATCAGGAGCTCGAAGAGCGCGTCCAAACCACGGGCGAGAGCAGGGCGTGGACCGGACATCGTGCCTCCTCGGCTTGTGGGTCTGGAGTCGATCCTACGAGAGCTTGTAACACTTTGCAACTTTCTCGGCAGCTGCCGCGAGAAGGCTTCCGGGCCGACGCGCCGAAAGCGCCTGCGTGCAGCGGCTGCTCGCGTTCGGCGCGCTGATCGTGGCGCTCACCTCGGTCTCGACCGCGGCGATGAGCGCCGTCTCGTCGGCGGGGCCGAGCGAGGACGCGCGCTCAGGCGCCGCCGTGGACACCCTCAGCCGCGAGCGCGGTGCACCCAGGTCGAGCAAGCGACGAGCCGAGCGGAGCCGCCGGTGGGCACCCGCAGAGCGGCGTCCGATGTCGCGCCGGCCGGCCACGATCGCCCTCGCCGGCGACGTGCACGCGGAGGCCCCGATCCGCGGGGTGCTCGACCGCGGCGCAAACCCGCTCGCGGGGATGGCCGACCACCTCCGCCGCGCCGATCTGGCGATGGTCAACGTCGAGACCGCGGTCAGCCGCCGCGGCACGCCTGCCGCCAAGTCGTTCACCTTCCGGGCGCCGGGCAGCCTGTGGCAGGCGCTCGCCGCCGCCGGGGTCGACGTCGTCTCGCTCGCGAACAATCACTCGCTCGACTACGGGACCGATGCCCTCGCCGACACGATCCGTGGCGCTCGCAGCGCGGGGATCGCCGTCGTCGGCGCCGGGCGGGACCCGAGCGAGGCCTACGCTCCGGCCGTTGTCGAGCGCGATGGGCGCGCGGTCGCCTTCGTCGGGCTGTCGCGCGTGCTGCCGTCCCCCGCCTGGGAGGCCGGTGGCGGGCGGTCCGGAGTCGCCTCCGCCTTCAACGAGCGCCTCGCGCTCGCGTCCGTTCGGGCCGCCGCGCGCGTCGCCGACCGCGTCGTCGTCTCGATCCACTGGGGCGAGGAGCTCCACCGCTGCCCGGGCGCCGAGCAGCAGGCGCTCGCCGCGCGGCTCGTCGACGCGGGCGCCGACGTCATAGCGGGGCATCATCCGCACGTGCTCCAGGGCTTCTCGCGCCGCCGCAACGCGCTGATCGGCTACTCGCTTGGCAACTTCGCCTTCTACGCCCGCGACGAGGAGACGCGCGCGACCGGCGTGCTGACCGCCGCCGTGCCGGCACGCGGGCGTGTGCAGTACGAGTTCGAGCCCGCGAGAATCGACAGCGAGGGCGGCCCGGCGCCGCTACGGCCCGTCGAGCGCCAGCGGCGCCTCGAGCAGCTCGCAGCGCAGGCGCCGGGCAAGGGACGCTGCGCGCTAAGCCGC
>JACCXP010000402.1 GCA_013696905.1 Thermoleophilaceae bacterium | reverse complement strand
CCGTAGCGGTCGGCGACGAGCCGCGCGCCGCTGCCGGGGCGACGGGCGCGCGCACGGTGGCCGACGGGTCGAGCCTCGGGGGCGACAACTCGGTGGGCGTCTCGATCCTGCTCGCGACCGCGGGCGCCGCGGCCGTCTCGGACGGGACACCACCTGCCGCACCGAGCGGCCTGACCGCGGCTGCGGGTGCCGGTCAGGTGGCGCTCGACTGGGCCGACAACGCGGAGACCGACCTCGCGGGCTACAACGTCTATCGCTCGACGACGAGTGGCGGCCCCTACACGCGCGTCAACTCCGCGCCCATACCCGCGTCCGCCTTCACCGACAGCGGGCTCGCCGCCGGAGCGGCGCAGCACTACGTCGTGCGGGCGCTCGACCGCTCCGGCAACGAGAGCGCGACCTCGACGCAGGCCTCGGCCACCCCGACCTCGCCCGCCGCCGCGCCGGCGGGCACGCTCT
The DNA here is from genome assembly GCA_013696905.1 of Thermoleophilaceae bacterium. GTDB lineage: Bacteria > Actinomycetota > Thermoleophilia > Solirubrobacterales > Thermoleophilaceae > JACCXP01. The sequence continues at coordinate 2,031 of JACCXP010000402.1, read as the reverse complement.
ACTTCCGTGGCGACGCGGAGACGGCCAACCTCGCCCAGTGGGGGTCGGCCGAGCACTGCCCGACGCTCAACACGATCTCGACCCAGACCGGTGTGGTGAGGAAGGGATCGCAGGCATATCGGATGCTGACCAAGGGACAGTGCTCGAACATGTCCGTCGGGCGAACGCGGGCAGAGTTGCGCTCGGGCTCGACGTACACCTGGAGGGAGGGCGACACGCGCTTCTACGGCTGGAGCACATACTTCGAGCCCGGCTTCCCCGACATCAGCAACGCCGCCCACTGCAACTTCATCCAGTGGAAGGACGGCGACGGCGGGCCACCGATATCGATGGGCTGTCGCAAGAGCCAGATCCACTTCGACTACACGCCCGGCGGCACCTGCGGGTGGGCGACGCCGATGGCGCGCGGCGGCTGGCACGACTTCGTCGTCAAGATCCTGCACTCGACGAGCGAGAGCACGGGCAAGGTCAGCCTGTGGCATCGGCCGCCGGGTGAGGGCGGCCTCGCCCTCAAGGTCTTCAACTGCTCAGAGAGCACGCACGGCACCGGCACGCACGCGCTCAAGCAGGGCCTCTACCGCGGCGACAGCTCGCCGAGCCCGGCGGGCGTGTACCAGGACGAGATGAGGGTCGGCTCGACGTTCGACGTGGTCAAGCCGTGAGCTCGAAGGGTCGACAGCGGCGCGGCGCGCTCGCGGCGCCATGCATCGTCGTCTTGTGCCTTGGCATCGTGGCGCCGGCGCAGGCGGCGCTAAGCACGGGATCGGTGCTCGACCCGCGCGACAAGGTGGCGAATCGCACCGGCAGCCAGGTCGACGTCGCCGGGTTGCGGGTCGCCTATGACGACGCGCGTGGCAGCGTTCGCATCGCGCTCGCCATGCATGATCGGTGGGTCGGCTCGGTCGCGGATCCGTCCACGCTCGGCGGGCCCGAGGGCTCGCTCGAGATCTCGCTCGGTCGCCGGGATCCCTCCGGATGCAGCGCCGGCGAGCGCCAGGGAGACCTCTCCGTAGAGGCGATCTTCAGCGCCGATCAGGCTGCCGGCACGGCGACGGTCGTCGGCCAGTCGCGCGAGATCGAGGCGCGCGAGGAGCAGGCGACGCGCGGCCCGCGCGAGGTCACCTACCTGATCGACGATCCCGCGCTCGCAGGGCGTGGCTTTGACTGCGTCGACGAGATCGCAGCCGAGGCCGGGCTCGACGGCGAACGCGACACAGTCCCAGGCTTCGCTCTCGCCGTCGCCGCGGCGGTGGCCGCGGGGTCCCCGACCTCGCCGACGACGCCGGCGCTCGCGCCCGAGCCGTCGATCGCCTCGCCGCCCGGCGCAGCCCGGCATGCGGTTTCGGCTTTGCCCGCCTCGCGGGTGTCGATCCGCGCCTCGCAAAGCCTGCGCAGGCTGCTGCGAAGCGGGCTGCGCCTGCCAGTCAGCTGCACGACCCCCTGCCACGCGCGCGCGACGCTCGACATCGACCGTCGCCTCGCCCGCCGTCTGGGGATGCCCTCGAGGCTCGCGCGCGGGTCCGCGGCGCTCGTGGGCGACGGCGGGGTCGGCCTCAAGATGACGGTGAGAGGCGGGGCGGCGCGGTGGCAGCGAGCCCTGCTGCATGTGCGCCCGCGCATCACGGTCGCGGTCATGGCGACCGCCGGCGGCGAGGCCTCGGTCATCCGGCGCCGGGTGCGCCTGGTTCGCTGATCCTCCACCCCGCTGTGTAGCCTTCTGAGGCCGCTGGCGGCGCGCTGGGGAGTCGCGCCTCCGCGTCGGCGACTCGATGCCCGCCATCCTCCCTATCGCCGCCGCCGAGCCCGGCTTCTCGTTCGCCGATCACTGGGCGCTGGGGCTGCTGTTCCTGGCGCTGGCCCTGTTCATGGCGATCGGGGCGCTCTCGCACCAGCGCGAGCGCGCTTTCTCGCCGAGCCTCGTGTATCTCGCCCTCGGCGCGATCGCCGCCTGCGGCCTGTGGGCGCTCGACCTCGACCCGCTCGACCCGATGCGGGGCTCGTCGCTGCTCGAGCACATCACGGAGCTTGCCG
>JACCXP010000377.1 GCA_013696905.1 Thermoleophilaceae bacterium | reverse complement strand
GGTGAGCGCCGACGCCGGCCGTTCGCAGGCGCAGCAGCTCGCCCCACCAGTCGAAGCGCCCCGCGAGCGCCCGGCGCAGCGCGGGCGTGTAGGCATAGCCGGGGGCCACGAACCCGCGCGGATGTAGTCCGGCCCGCTGCAACACCTCGCGCCCGGCGTCGATCGCCCCGAGCGTGGCGCTTGCGCTCAGGCCCGGGAACTCGGCCGCCTCGCCGCCCTGCAGCTCGGCCAGCCATCGCCGCGGCGCCTGAGCGCGGCGCGTGCGCAGGTGCTGGAAGCCGTGCTGGGCCACCGCGTCCCCGGCGCCGACTCGCTCGTGCAGCCACGCCGCCAGCTCGGGGCCGCGGCTGTCGAAGGGATGCAGCTCGGGGGCCGGGATCACGAGCAGCGTCACCCTGTCGAGGCCGAGCTCGGCGAGCCAGCCTCTGACCTCGACGCAGCGCGCGAAGGTGGCCGGGGCGACATCGTGCACCGCGACCGCCACGCGGGCCGGCGGGCGGCTCATGGCGCGCGCCGCACGAGCCGCGATATGTCGTCGAGCTCCGCAGACAGCGCGCGCTCCCACGTGAACGACGCAGCGAGCTGGTCGGCTGCGTGCAGGTCGGGGACGCGGCTGCGCGCATGCGCGATCGCCCGCACCAGTCCGTCGCAGTCGCCCGGCTCGAACGTGTCCGCCAGCGAGCCGACCAGCGCGCCGCAGGGAGCGCTCGCGCAGGCCACGACGCGCGCACCGCTCGCCGCGGCCTCGAGCGCGACCAGGCCGAAGGTCTCGTAAGCACCCGGCATGACGACGCAGCTCGCCTCTGCGTACATGCGCGCGAGCAGGCGCCGGTCGCCGACGAAGGGGTGAAACGACACGCGCTCAGAGAGCCCGAGCAGGTCCGCCCGGGCCGCTACCGCCCTCGCAGCCGGGCCGGCGCCGACGATCCGCAGCGGCCACGGCTCGGCGCCGCGGCGGCCGCCTCGAGCAGCTCGAAGATCCCCTTCTCGCGCGACAGGCGACCGGCGTAGAGCACGTGATCCGCGCGCTCCGGCGGGCGCCTCGGAGGACGGAAGACGGGATCTACGCCGAAGCGCAGCGGAAAGACGGCGGTGCGCCCGGAGTCCGGCCCGGGATCCACCGCCGAGACGACGCCGTCGGCCTCGGACCACGCGTGTCGAAACCACGCTCGCAGCGGCGTCTTATAGAGCGCGCTCGGCCCCGGCAGGCCCTCGGCCTCGAGCTCGCACGAGGCGTGGTGGAAGGCGAGCACCGCCGCGTCGAGCTCGTGCGCCACGCGCGTGACGGCGACAGAGGCCCACCAGGGATCGTGCAGCAGCACGGCGTCTGGGCGGATGTCGCGCAGCGTCGCCTTCAGCGAGCCGGCGCCGAGTGGCAGCCGGTAGCCGTTCGAGGCGGCAAGCGAGAGCGAGCGCAACTCATGGCGGTTGCCCGCGTGGCTCTCTCTCCGGCCGGGCACGATCACGTGGTGCTCGAACGCGCCGCTGCGGGCGGCGTAGCGGGCCTTGGCGTCGAGGTAGGTGCGGATGCCGCCGGTGCGGGCGCCGTAGAAGAGCGCGACATCGGCCACCCTGAGCCTCCAGCGCCGCTCAGGCCGCGCGGAGCTCGCCTCGACAGGTAGCGGCATGGCTACACGATGTCCCCGCAAAGCGCCGCTTTCGTTACCAGTCGGAGAAGGAGCTGTGACCAACCGGTGAAGGACTGGCCTCAGACCGCGCTCGGCGTCTCCTCGCCTTCGCGGTCGGCCTTGCCACGGCGCACGATCGAGCGCCAGTCGGTCGTCCGAAAGACGAACGCGAGCGCCGCCAACCCGAGCGCGAACGAGAACGCCGCGATCGCGACCTGCTGGCCGACCGCATAGGCGGCGAGCTGGCCGCCGCCGACCACCCCGGCGAAGACGACCGCGAGCAGCGCTTGTTGTGCCCCGGCGCCACCGGGGGTGAAGGGAAAGAGCGTCGAGAGCCCCTGCACGGCCATCACAAGGAGCGCGTTGCGCACCGAGGGCTCGATGCCGAACGCCTCGAGCATGAACCAGAAGCCGGCGATCCGGGCGAGCCAGCCAGCCGCCTGCCAGGCGACGACCTGGCGCAGCCAGCGCGGCCGATCGCCGAGCACGGTCAGGCCCTGGCGCACGTGCGACCAGAACGCACGCACGCGAACCGACAGGACGGCGACCGCGGCCATCAGCGCGACCCCGATCAGCGTGATGGCGAACAGCGTCAGCTCGGGATTGCGCGTCAGGTACCCGAGGTCGAAAGCCGGCAGGCTCGGCGCGCCGGGGAGCGACGGGAAGACTCCTTGCGAGACCGCGTAGGCGACGACCGCCAGCGCCACCGGGATGTCGAAGACGACCTCGATAAGGAACGAGGCGGCGATCGCCGCGTAGCTCGAGTGGGGAATCGTCTGGCGCGTCAAGTAGAGGCGCACGATCGCGCCGGGCCGGGCCGGCACGACGCTGTTGACGCCGACCGCCGCCACGTACGCCGCCCAGATGTTGCGCCAGCGAAAGCGCTCGGCCGGATACGCGGCGCGCAGGGCGTTGAACCAGCCCCGGCTGCGCAGCGTGAGATAGGCGGCGTGGAGCAGCAGGGCGAGCGCCAGCGGCCCCCACGAGACCGCCGCGAGGCTCGACACGAACGCCTCGACCGCGCTGAAGAACGCGCGCACGGAGTCGCCGAACGCAACCAGCGGAGGCATGCGGGAAAGGTACGCCCGAAACCGCCGCTCAGTGCCGTCCGCTCAGGCTGAGCGGCCGGCGAGGCGCAGGATCACCTCGAGCGACGAGTCCGGGCCGGGCCAGTGCTCGCGCACGAGCGCAACGCCTGCGCCGCCGAGCAGCAAGCGCAGCGCGAGCGCGACGACGATCGCGTCGTCGAGCTGGCCGGCGACCGGGACGCAGTCGGGCACGAAGCCGGCCCAGCGAGCGCGCCGGTGGTCACCAGCCGAGCGTGCCCGCCGAGCCCTTGAACGGCCCCTGGATGTCGGCCGTGATCCAGCCGCCGTAGAAGTCGCCCGGCTGCGAGCTGACGAGCTCGTCGTCGAGGCGGCAGGCGTCCATCCGCCCCGGATAGAAGGCGACGTGGTCGATCAGGGCGGCGTAGGCCGCGTTCGGACGGCGGTAGTACCAGGCCGCCGCGCGCTCGCGCCGGCCGCCCGCCTCGACGTCGTAGTAGGTCGCGGTCCCCTTCCACTCGCAGAAGCTCGTGCGCCCGGCCGGGCTCAGGCGCTCGAGCGCGACATCCTGCGGCGGCACGTAGATCGTCGGCGGGTGGCTCGTCTCGAGCACGCGCAGAGCGGCGGTCGAGTCCGCGAGCGTGACGCCTCCGAGCTCCACGCGCACGCGCCGGTCGCAGGCGACGAGCGCGGGCGGGCGCGGGTAGTCCCAGACCGACTCCATTCAGCGCAGGAGCCGCGACAGGCGGCGGTCCTTGAGCACCCGGCCGCTCGTCTGCTCAGCCGGGCAGTAGGTCGTCACGTGGTCCTTGAAGAAGACCGCCTCGAGCGTCGCCCCGCAGCGCGGGCACGGCTGTCCGTGGCGGCGATGCACCTTGAGCGGCATCGGCGCCTTGTCGGGTAGCGAGTCGCCGACGACCCGCTCGTAGTGCTCGATAGCGCCGTCGAGCACCTGCTCGCACGCGCTGCGCAGGCGTGCCACCTCGTCCTCGTCGAGGTCCGATCCCTGGCGGAAGGGGGAGAGCTGCGTCTCCCACAGGATCTCGTCGACCCACGAGCGTCCGATGCCTGCGATCACGCGCTGGTCACGCAACAGGGGATGGAGGTGGCGCGGCTGGTCGATCAGCTCGGCGAAGCGCTCGAGCGGCGGGGCCGGCCAGGCCTCGGGCCCGAGCGTCGCGACGGCCTCGTCCGCCTCCACCTCGCCGACCGGCAGCAGCTTCGCCCATGCCCGCTGCTGAGTGCCGAACTCGCGCAGGCGCAGCTCGCGCTCGCCCGGGAAGCGCAGCAGCAGGCGCGAGCGCTTGTCGCGCAGCGATGCGCGCTTCTCGAACAGCTGCAGGCGTCCAGCCGACATCAGGTGGATCAGCAGCGCGAGATCGCCGACCTGCACGACCAGCAGCTTGCCGATGCGCCCGACCCGCTCGAGCTCGACGCCCGCAAGCGCCTCGAGCGGCGGGGCGAAGGTGCGCATCGTGACCATGCCCGGCGCGAGCGTCGACTCCACTAGCTGCCCGCCGAGCGCGCGGGTCAGCCGGCGAGCCGTGATCTCGACCTCGGGCAGCTCCGGCACGAGGAAGACGCTAGCTAGCTAGCGGCTAGGGGCCACCGAAGCGGTTCGCCTGGTGCGCCTGCACGCTGTCCACGTACAGCTCGGTCTCCGGCAGCAGCCCGTCGCGTTTCACGGAGTCGAGGCCCTGGTAGTAGGAGGCGAGCGCCTTGCGCTCGTCCCCGGCCGCGCGCCGCAGGTAGTTGAGGTACATCGCACCCGCGCGGATGTTGTCGTGGGCCGAGGCTGAGTCGAGCGGTCCCTCGGCGAGGTTGTCGTCGATCCACTCCCACGTCGGCGGCATGATCTGCATCACCCCGCGAGCGCCGGTGGTCGAGACGGCGGCGTTGTTGAACCCGCTCTCCTGCCAGGCGACCGACTTCGCGAGCGACGGCGAGACCCCCTGCGGCGCGGCGACCGCACCGACCTGCTCGGCCGAGACGCGCTCGTTCGTGGGGTGCGGATGCACCGAGGAGGCCGCGTCTACGTTGAGGTTCGGGTTGTCGTCCTGAGCGGACTCCGTCGTAGTGGTCTGCTCCTCCTCGGCGGCGGGCTCGGCCGACGTCTCCCCGGCCCCGAGCGCCGCGGCGGCCTCGACTTCCGAAGGGATCTGGATCGTCGAGCCGAGCACCACCTGGGCGTCCTCGGACAGGCCGTTGGCAGCCGCGAGCGCGCGCGTGGTGAAGTTGTTCGCGGCGGCGATCGACCACAGGGTCTCGCCCGCGCCCACGGTATGGGGCACGGCTGCGGCCGCCGGAGGCACCAGCAGCGCGCCGAACGTCATGGTGAACAGGCACAGAGCCGTCGTGCGCATATGACGGCCTCCTTTCGCAATCGATTTCGGGTTCGTGCGAGTGCCTTCGGGCGCGAGCCCGACTCCTCCTACCGCAGCGGAGGGTTACGGAGAGCTGCAACGGGGCCTGCGCGGACCATCTGTACGATCGATCGATCGCCTCGAGACCGAACCCGCGCCAGCGCGCTCGAGCGTCGGCCGGGCGCTATCTGATGTGCGCCGCGACGGCGATCGTGCTGGCGTCGCCGGCCG
>JACCXP010000338.1 GCA_013696905.1 Thermoleophilaceae bacterium | reverse complement strand
GCCTCGACCGCCAGCACCTGCTCAAGCTCGTGCACGAGCTCGTCTGCCGAGGCGTAGCGGATGCCCGCGTCCTTCGCCGTCGCGCGCTCGAGCACGGCGGCCAGCAGCGCCGAAAGCTCAGGGCGGCCGTGGCGGACGTCCGGGAGCGGCTCGCGCACGTGCTTCATCGCCACCCCGACCTGCGTGTCGGCTTTGAAGGGGACGTCTCCCGTGAGCATCTCGTAGAGCACGATGCCCAGCGAATAGATGTCAGAGCGCTCGGTCACAGGCTCGCCCAAGGCCTGCTCCGGGGCCACGTAGTCGGTCGTGCCGAGCACGTTCCCGGGAGCCGTCAGCCCGTCCTGCTCGAGCGAGCGGGCGATACCGAAGTCGGTGACCTTCGCCTCGCCTTCGTCGTTGATCAGCACGTTCTGGGGCTTGACGTCGCGGTGCACGAGACGCTCGGCGTGGGCAGCGGTTAGGCCTCGCCCGATCTCGATCGCGTAGGCGACGGCCTCCGCCGCGGCCAGCCTGCCGACGCGGCGGATGCGCTCCTTGAGCGTCTCGCCCTCGACGTACTCGAAGACGATGTAGGGCATCCCGTCGTCCTCACCGGCGTCGATCACGTTCACGACGTTCGGATGCGATAGCCGAGCGGCCGCTCGCGCCTCGCGGCGGAAGCGCTCGAGCTGATCGTCCTCGGACGAGATCGTGCTGTGTAGGACCTTGATCGCCACAGCCCGCTCCAGCTTCTCGTCGAAGGCCCGGTAGACGGTCGACATGCCGCCTGATCCGACGCGCTGCTCGAGCCTGAAGCGGCCGCTGAGAAGGGTTCCGATCACGCTTCTTCTATTTTGGTGCCGTTGATGGCCATTCGCGTTCGCTACTACACCGATCCGGCCTGCCCGTGGTCTTGGAGCGCCGAGCCGAGCGTGCGCCGCCTGATGGTGGAGTTCGGCGACGACCTCGAATGGTCCTACGTGATGGGTGGCCTTGCCCGAGATTACGCGGGCGGGCAGGGCGACACGGACCTGCGCTGGGGCGCGACCGCGGACATGCATCCGCGGCTGATGGCCCACTGGCTGGACGTCGCCGACCACGGGCGCATGCCGATCGACCCACGCCTGTGGAGCGAGGCGCCGATCTCCTCCACCTACCCAGCTTGCATCGCGGTCAAGGCGGCGGCCGAGCAGTCCGACGACGGCGGGGGCGCGTACCTGCGCGCCGTGCGCGAGGGACTGATGTGCTTTCGGCGCAAGCTCGACACCCCGCAGATGCTCACCGAGGAGGCACGAGCGCTCGGGCTCGACGTTGGGCGCTTCCGCTCGAGCTTGAGCTCGAGCGCGACGATCGAGGCCTTCGGCGCGGATCTCGAGTCGGTGCGAGCCGTGCCCGAGGTGGCGCGCGAGCAGGGCGGCGTCAAAGAGGTCGCAGGCCGCGAGCGCCTGGCGATGCCGTCGGTCGAGTTCGTCGCCGAGGACGGCACGGTGCACGGCGTCTACGGGCGCAAGCCCTACGAGGCCTACGCCGGCGCCGCGACGGCCGCGGGCGCCCAGCCCTCGGGGGCCGCGCGCCCCGGGCCGTGCGAGGCGATCGAGCGCTTCGGCCGCATGGGGCTGCCGGAGATCGAGGCGGTCTGCGGCCTGCCGAGCCCGGTGGCCTCAGCGGAGCTGTGGAAGCTCGTGGTCGAGTGGCAGGCACGCCCGCTACGCGTGCTCACCGACCACCTTTGGGAGCGGATGTGAGCCCTGGATGGTCTAGCAGCGAGTGCGGCTGCGCGAGGCGAACGCCGCGCAGCTGTCGGTGCGCGCAGGGGCCCTGCCGCTGCGGACCCGGAAGCGGGTGTACTTCCCGATCCGCCCGCGCCTGGTCACGAGCACCTCGATGACCGTCCCGGATCGGAAGTTGCGCTCGAGCGCCCGCACCCGGGTGACGCGCGCGCTGCGCAGGATCACGCGCCGTGCCGGGCAGCTCCGGCCCCGGCAGCGCGCCTCGATTCTCGAGCCTCGCGGCGCACGGACCGTGAGCAGGGCGATGCGGGCGCCGATCGAGGTGACGCTGCCGCGGATGCGCACGACCGGGAACGGCGTCAGCAGGCGCGCGCGCGGCGAAGCGGGTGCTCCTGTGTCGGGCAGCCGGATCGGCGCAGACGTGCTCGCCGTGCCCGTGCCCGTGCCCGTGCCC
>JACCXP010000335.1 GCA_013696905.1 Thermoleophilaceae bacterium | reverse complement strand
CTCTCGCCCAACGGCTCCGGGGCCGAGGAGCCGGTCGCGCGCGTGCCCGTGCCGGGCGGCGCCGTGCTCGTGCGGCCGGCGACGGGCCTCGACGCCGACGCGGCCGAGCACCGTCGTGCGACCAGGCGGGCCGAGATCGAGGGTGAGATCGCCCGCGCCGAGGGAAAGCTCGCCAACGCGCGCTTCGTGGAGCGTGCGCCGGCGGAGGTGGTCGAGGCGGAGCGCTCGAAGCTCACCGCGTTCCGGGCCGAGCTCGAAGGCCTGCGGTGAACGCGCGCCAGGCGGAGGACTACCTGCTCGGCCTCGAGCTCTTCGGCATGCGCTTCGGGCTCGACCGCATGCACCGCCTGATGACCGTGCTCGGCATGCCCCAGCGACGCTTCGCAAGCATCCACGTGGTCGGCTCGAACGGCAAGTCGTCGACCGTGAGGATGATCGCGGCGATCCTCGAGCGCCACGGCGTGCGCACTGGCTCCTACACCTCACCGCACCTGCGCTCCTTCGCCGAGCGGATCGAGGTCGGAGAGCGGCCTCTGTCGGACGCCGATCTCGGCGCCGCCGTCGCCCACGCCGCCCACGCCGCCACGCTCGTCGACCGCACCGCGGGCGATGACGGCGATCGCGTGACCCAGTTCGAGGCGCTCACCGCCGCCGCCTACCACGAGCTGGCGCGCCGGGAAGTCGAGGTGGCGGTGGTCGAGGCGGGGCTCGGAGGGCGCTACGACGCCACCAACGTGATCCCCTCGAAGGTGCAGGTGCTGACCGGCATCTCGCTCGAGCACACGCGCTGGCTCGGGTCGACTTGCGCCGCGATCGCGGAGGAGAAGCTCGCGGTCGTGCCGGATCACGGCTCGCTCGTGATCGGCGAGGCGCTCGCCCCGGAGGTCGAGCAGGTGGTCAGCCGCATAGTCGGCGAGCGCCATGCGCAGCTCCTGCGGGCTCCCCCGCCGGGGCCGCTCGCGCTGCGCGCCCGCGGCGAGTTCCAGCGCAGCAACTTCGCGCTCGCGCGTGCGGCCGCCGGCGCGTTTCGAGGCGCCCTCGACGAGCGTGCCGTCGCGCGCGCCGCGGCCGAGATCGACGTGCCGGGGCGCCTCGAGGTGATCGGCGACGAGCCGCCCGTCGTGCTCGACGGGGCACACAACCCAGCGGGTGCGGTCGCGCTCGCGCAGTCGCTCGCGGCGACGGTCGCGGGCCGGGCGGTGACCGCCGTGATCGCGATCCTCGACGACAAGGACGCCGAGCAGATGCTCTCGGCGCTGCTGCCGCTGTGCGATCGCGTCGTCTACGCCTCGGTCGATCACCCGCGCTCGCTGCCGCCCGCGGCGCTCGCCGCGATCGGCGCCCGCCTCGGCGGCCCCCCCGCCGAGGTCGTACGCGATGCCGGTGAGGCGCTTGAGCGGGCTCGAGCGCTCGCGGGTGGTGAGGGCGCGGTGCTCGCCACGGGCTCGCTCCATCTCGTAGCCGAGCTCGTGCGCGAGCGCGGCGGCGCGCGAGCGTCATGGTTGTGAGCGCGGCGCGGTGAACGAGGACGGGCCGGGCATCCTGCCGATGATGGGCTTCGTCGCCGTGCTCGTGGCCGCGGTGATCCTCGTCTTCTTCGGGATCGGCTACGCGCTCGGCCGCCTGTTCCTGTGACGGCTCGCGCTAGCCAGTGCCGCGAGTCCGACCGCGGCCGAAGCTAAACTGCCCCGCCGAATGAGCCTGCTCGCGATCTTCGGCATCACGAACAGCTGGTTGAACCTGGCCGTCAGCCTGCTGCTGCTCTTCCTCGTCGCCCTCTACTTCGCGCTCGTGTATTGGACCTGGGCCGATGCGCGCCGGCGCATCGGCGACCGCCTGCTCGTCACGTGCGCCACGCTGGCCTCGCTGTTCCCGTTCGTCGGCACGCTTGTCTACATGATCGTGCGGCCGCCCGAGTACCTGGATGACGTGCGCGAGCGAGAGCTCGAGATGGCCGCCGCGGAGGCTCGGCTGGCTCACCTCGAGGAGCTTCACTGTCCTTACTGCGACTTCGAGATCGAACGCACCTTCCTGCGCTGTCCGAGCTGCCTGCGCCGGCTCAAGGAGCCCTGTGGCACCTGCGGCAAGCCGCTCGACCCGCGCTGGAAGATATGCCCCTACTGCGAGTCCGAGGTCGGCGGGCTGCAGGCACAGCCGCGCCGTCC
>JACCXP010000296.1 GCA_013696905.1 Thermoleophilaceae bacterium | reverse complement strand
GTCTCAGGTGCTGCTCGGCGTCGGCCAGTTCCGTCTGGCCGCCCGCGCGAGCGTGGATCCGGGGCCTTCCGCGCTGCTCTGGGCGCAGGTCGCTCTGTGGAATGCCGGGACGTTGGCGGTGGCGGCGGCGGACATGGCGGTGGCGCCGGCCGGGGTCGCCGCGGGCAGCGTCGTCCTGATGGCGGCGCTGTGCCTGTTCTTGGTGAGCGCACGACGGTCGCGCCGATGGGCGCGTGGTGCTGCGGGGTGGCGCGAGGCTTCCTATGTGACGCTGCTGGTGTTCCTGGCTGCGAGCGTGGTAGTCGGGACGTTCCTGGCGGACGCCGTGCCGGGGCAGTAATCAATGGCTGGCCGACGGACACGACGCCTCGCGTGTCTGCTTGCCGCCGTCGCGCTGGGGGTTTCCGGGTGCGGGGGCGCGTCGAGTCCGAGTGGCCCGACCGCCGGTTCGCCTACCGCGACCAGGGTGATGATCGACGCCGATCCGTCTGGGGCGTTGCGCTGGGTGCAGCCTCGTGCTGAGGCGAAGGCGGGGCGCGTGCGGGTGACGTTGCGCAACCGCTCTGGGGTGGCGCATGACCTGCGTCTCTTTGGGCGTGGCGTCGACGCCGCGACTCCACGATTCAGGAGGGCTCGGCGAGCGTCGCCGTGGCCCTCGAGCCCGGGACCTACCGCTACGTGTGCGAGGTCCCGGGCCACGACTCGATGACCGGCACCTTGACCGTCGAGTAGCAGGGAGGCAGCGATGCTCACAACCGCCGTCCTTGGCTTCGCCCGTATCGGCCCCGAGCGGGAGCTGAAGTTCGCGCTCGAGGCGTTCTGGCGCGGTGAGACGTCGGGCGTCGATCTCGAACGGGTCGGTGCCGGTCTCCGCCACCGGCAGCTCGCGCTGGCGGCCGATGCGGGCGTCGACGTGCTGCCGTCCAACGACTTCTCGTTCTACGACCACGTGCTCGACACCGCGGTCCTGGTGGGGGCGATCGCCCCGCGGTTCGGACGGCTCGAGCTGCCGCCCGTGGAGCAGTACTTCGCAATGGCGCGCGGTGTCGGACAGGCCCGGCCTTTGGAGATGACGAAGTACCTGGACACGAACTACCACTACCTGGTTCCGGAGCTGGAGTCGGGAACCGGGTTTGCCGCTCATCCGGCCAAGGCGCTGAGCGACTTCGTCGAGGCGCGGGAATGGGGGTTTCACACCCGCCCGGTCCTGCTGGGTCCCGTCTCGTTCCTCTTGCTCGCGAAGTCGCCGGGGTCGGACGTCCGGCCCCTCGCGCTCCTTGATCGGCTGCTGCCCGTCTACGAGGAGGTGCTCGGGCAGCTTTCCGCGGCCGGGGCGGACGCGATCCAGATCGACGAGCCATCCCTGGTGCTCGACCGCGACGACGAGGAGATCGCGGCAGTCGAGCGCTCCTGGCAGCGAATGGCCGCCAGCGTGCCGGGCGTCGAGCTGACGCTGGCGACCTACTTCGGCGGGCTCGGCAAGTGGCTCGACCGCGTCCTCGCCCTCCCGGCGCGGGAGTTCCACCTGGACGCCGTCCGCGCTCCCGACCAGATCGGGGCGGCGGTGCGCTCGCTGGCCTCCGACGCCCGCCTGTCGCTGGGGGTCATCGACGGCCGCAACGTGTGGGCGGCGGACCTCGACGCGCTCGTGCGGTTCGTGGAGCCGGTGATCGACGACCTCGGGCCGGACCGCGTGCGTCTGGCCCCGTCGTGCTCGCTCTTGCACGTGCCCTACGCCGCGGCCCGCGAGGATCGGCTGGACGCCGACCTGCGGTCCTGGCTGGCGTTCGGGCAGGAGAAGCTGCTCGAGCTGCGGACCCTGAATGACGCGCTGGCGGCCGCGCCGAGTGAGCGGCGGGAGCTGCTGGAGCCCAGCCGCGGTGCCCTCGCCGGCCGGCGCGCCTCCTCCAGCGTCCACGACGCGGGGGTGGCTGAGCGACTCGCCACGCTCGCCGACGCCGACTACGAGCGCCGCTCGCCCTACTCGGACCGGGTAGTGCGGCAGGCCGAGCGACTGGGGCTGCCGGAGCTGCCGACGACGACGATCGGCTCGTTTCCGCAGACCGCGGAGATCCGCGCGGCCCGCCGAGCGCTCGCCGCGAGGATGCTGAGCGCCGAGGAGTACGAGCGTTTTCTGGAGCGCGAGATCCGCGACGTGATCGAGCGCCAGGAGCGGATCGGCCTCGACGTGCTGGTGCATGGGGAGCCCGAGCGCAACGACATGGTGCAGTACTTCGCCGAGCAGCTAGAGGGCTACGCCGCCTCGAGGCATGGGTGGGTGCAGTCCTACGGGTCGCGCTGCGTCAAGCCGCCGATCCTGTTCGGCGACATCTCACGGCCGGCTGCGATGACGGTGCGCTGGTGGCGCTTCGCGCAGTCCTGCACGTCGCGTCCGGTCAAGGCGATGCTCACCGGCCCCGTCACGATGCTCCAGTGGTCCTTCGTGCGCGACGACCAGCCGCGCGAGCAGACCTGCCGCCAGCTCGCACTGGCGGTCCGCGACGAGGCGCTCGACTTGGAGCAGGCGGGCGCCGCGGTCATCCAGATCGATGAGGCCGCGCTGCGTGAGGGCCTGCCGCTGCGCCGCGAGGACCAAGCGGTCTACCTGCGGTGGGCGATCGACGCCTTCCGGCTGGCCACGGCAGCGCTGGCCGACGAGACGCAGGTCCATTCGCACATGTGCTACTCGCACTTCAACGCGATCCTCGGCGACATCGCGCGCATGGACGCCGACGTCATCTCCATCGAGGCGTCACGCTCAGACATGGAGCTGCTCGACGCCTTCCGCGACTTCGACTATCCCAGCCAGATCGGCCCGGGCGTCTACGACATCCACTCGCCGCGGGTCCCCTCGGTCGACGAGCTCGAGGCCCTCCTCGAGCAGGCCGAGCGGCGCATCCCTCGAGACCGGCTCTGGGTCAATCCGGACTGCGGCCTGAAGACCCGTCGCTGGGAGGAGGTCCTGCCCGCACTGGAGCATCTCGTGACCGCCGCCCGGCACCGGCGCGCCGCCGACTCGAGGCCGCCGGGCGGACGCTGAGCGCTCGTCCGGCCGATCGTGCGGCTCGCGTAGTCCTTGGTCAGATGAGCGTAGATGCCGTCAGTACGGCGGCGAGGGTCACGAGGGCGATCGCGGCGCGCAGTGCGGTGGCGGTTCGGGCGGTGCTGCGCAGTCGGGATGCAAGCGGCGCGTCGGCTGGGTCTGCCAGTGCTTGGGCGCGGAGTCGCTGGACGGCTCGGGCGTTGATCACACCGATGGCGGTGAGGGCGGCGATCAGGGCGGTGAGGGCGGCGACGGCGATCTGCGTCGCCGTGTAGCCGGCGGGGGCACCGGCGAGCGCGAGCCCGGTGATGGCGAAGATGGTCAGGGCGAGTCCGGCCGTGATGCCGTAGCGGCGTCCCAGCGCCCGGAAGAAGCGGACCTGCTCTTCGGGGCCGAGGGTGCGGCGGGCCGCGGTGGTCGCGACGGTGACGGCGACCATCCCTCCCGTCCAGATCATGGCGGCCAACAGGTGGACCGAGACGAGGAGGTCGCGCGCAGCCAAGGGGTCAGGCGGGCCGGGATGATGGGTCGCTGGGCTGGCTGAGCGCGTCGGCGAGGCGGGCGAGTGCGTCGGCGGGGAGGGCGGCCTCGATGCGTGGGAAGAGCTCGCGCTCCTCGAGGCGGACGTGCTCGCCGAGCACGCCGCCGAGGGCGTGGAGCGTCTCGAGCGGCGTCTCGGCGTGGCGCTCGAGCTCGGTCGCGTGGTGGCGGATGGTCACGTGATCGAGGAGCACG
>JACCXP010000275.1 GCA_013696905.1 Thermoleophilaceae bacterium | reverse complement strand
ACCTGTGGGTGGCCGCGCTCGCGGGCCATCGCCGCAGGCGTGCGCCCGTCTTCGGCCGGAGCCGCGGGGTCGGCGCCGCGGGCGAGCAGAAGCTCCACGAGCTCGGCGTCGCCGTTCGCCCCGGCGGAGTGAAGCGGCGTGTAGCCGCCATGCTGGGCTCGCCCCACATCGGCGCCCGCATCGAGCAGCAGGACGGCGACGGCGTGCGCGCCGCGGGCGACCGCGCTGCCGAGCGGCGTTACCGCCATCGCGTTCTGCGCCGGCACGCCGGGATCCGCCCCGGCCACGACCAGTTGACGCGCCGAGTCAAGGTCATGCGAGAAGAAAGCGGCGAGGTGCAGCGCCGTGAAGCCGTCGGGCGAGACGGCGCGCGCGAGCGTGGGCTCGCGGTCGAGCAGCTCGCGCACGCGCTCGCCGCGGCCTAGCGCCGCCGCCTCGAAGACGTCGAGCTCGAGGTCGGCGCCCAGCAGCTCGTCGACCCTCGACTGATCGCCGCGATAGACGGCGTTCAGGAGCTCGGAGACCTCGGCCATGGGCGGCGCGATCATAGATCGGCGGGCAGCACTAAGGTCCGGTCGTGGCCGATCCCGCCAAGGTCTTCATCTCCTGCGCGATCACCGGCGGCATGAGCGTGCCCGGCCAGAGCGAGGCGATCCCGATCACGCCCCGGCAGATCATCGACTCGGCGGTCGAGGCGAACGCCGCCGGCGCGGCGGTCGTGCACATCCACGTGCGCGATCCCGAGACGGGCGAGCCCTCCGCCGACCTCGAGCTGTTCCGCGAGGTGCTCGACGGGATCGGCGAGCGCTGCGAGGCGATCGTGCAGCCGACGAGCGGGGGCGGCGCACGGATGACCCTCGACGAGCGCGCCCGCGTCGTCACGGAGCTTCGGCCCGAGATGGCGAGCTTCAACTCCGGCTCGATCAACTTCGGCATCTTCAAGGTGCGCCCCCGACCCGAGATGGCCGAGTGGGAGACGGAGTACCTCGAGTCGACGCGCGACTACGTCTTCCGCAACACGTTCGCCGACATGGAGCGCCTCGGCGAGCTGTTCCGCGAGGCCGGCTCGAAGCCGGAGTTCGAGGCCTATGACGTCGGGCACCTATACAACCTGCGCTACCTGCTCGACGAGGGCAAGCTCGACGAGCCGATGCACATCCAGTTCGTGCTCGGCGTGCTCGGCGCGAACGCCGCAACGCTCGGGCAGCTCACGCACATGCTCGAGACGGCGCGGGGGCTCTTCGGCGACTCCTTCACGTGGTCTGCCGCAGGCGTCGGCTATCCGGCCGAGTTCCAGATGGCGGCGAGCGCGCTGATGATGGGCGGCCACGTACGCGTCGGGCTCGAGGACAACCTGCGCGTGTCGCTCGACGAGCGCGCCGAGTCGAACGCGGCGCTCGTGGAGAAGGCGACGGCACTCGCGCGACTGCTCGACCGCCAGCCCGCGAGCGCGGGCGAGGCGCGCGAGATCCTGGGCCTGCGCGGGCGCTGAGCGGCGCCCGGCGGGGACGGGCCCCGCAGTAACCTCGTCGGCATGAGCACGGAGCGCTACGACCCGCGGGCGATCGAGGCCAAGTGGCAGCGCCTGTGGGCCGCGGAGCGCACCTGGGAGGTCTCGAACGAGCCCGACGAGCGGCCGAAGTCCTACGTGCTCGAAATGCTGCCCTACCCCTCCGGCGAGCCACACATCGGGCACCTCAAGGTCTATTCGGTCGGCGACGCGCTGGCCCACTTCCGTCGCCGAAGCGGCATGCGCGTGCTGCACCCGATGGGCTACGACGCCTTCGGGCTGCCGGCCGAGAATCACGCGATCGCGACCGGCCAGCACCCGCGCGCCTCCACCGAGGCCTCGATCGCCCAGTTCCGCGAGCAGTTCCGCTCCTGGGGCATCTCGATCGACTGGTCGCGCGAGTTCGCGACACACGAGCCCGAGTACTACCGCTGGACGCAGTGGATCTTCCTGCGCCTCTTCGAGCGCGGCCTCGCCTACCGCAAGCAGGCCGCTGTCAACTGGTGCCCGAAGGACGAGACGGTGCTCGCCAACGAGCAGGCGAAGGACGGCGTCTGCGAGCGCTGCGGCACGCCCGTCGAGATACGCCAGCTCGAGCAGTGGTTCTTCAAGATCACCGACTACGCCGACCGTCTGCTCGACGACCTCGCGACGGTCGACTGGCCGGAGCACGTCGTCACGATGCAGCGCAACTGGATCGGCCGCTCGCGCGGCGCCGAGGTGAGCTTTCGCTGCGAGGCGCTCGGGACCGACTACCGCGTCTTCACGACACGCCCCGACACGCTCTTCGGCGCCACCTTCTTCGTGATGGCGCCCGAGCACCCGGACGTCCTGCGCCTGAACGACGCGCCGGAGGTGCGCGACTACGTGAACAGCGCGGCGCGCGAGTCCAACGAGGAGCGCGGCGACGAGGGCCGCGAGAAGACGGGCGTCGCGCTCGGGCAAACGGTCACGAACCCGGTCAACGGCGAGCAGATCCCGATGTTCGTGGCCGACTACGTGCTGATGGAGTACGGCACCGGTGCGATCATGGCCGTGCCGGCGCACGACGAGCGCGACTTCGAGTTCGCGCGGCGCTTCGGGCTCGAGATCCGGCGCGTGGTCGAGAGCGGTGAGCTTCCCTCGACGGGCGACGGGCCGATGGTCAACTCAGGGCGCTTCGACGGCCTGCACAATCGCGAGGCGTTCGCGCAGATAGTCGAGTGGCTCGCGGGCGACGGCAAGGGCGAGCAGGCGGTCAACTACAGGCTGCGCGACTGGCTGCTCTCGCGGCAGCGCTACTGGGGATGCCCGATCCCGATCCTGCACTGCGACCGCTGCGGGCTGGTGCCCGTGCCGGACGACCAGCTCCCGGTTGCGCTGCCCGACGTCGAGGACTACGCGCCGAAGGGGCGCTCGCCGCTCGCCGGGGCGGAGGAGTGGGTGCGCACCGAGTGCCCCTCCTGCGGCGGCGAGGCGCGCCGCGAGACCGACACGATGGACACCTTCGTCGACTCATCCTGGTACTTCCTGCGCTACTGCGACGCCCGCAACGACCGGGCTCCCTGGGATCGCGCGACGCTCGGCGCCTGGATGCCGGTCGACCAGTACATCGGCGGCGTCGAGCACGCGATCCTCCACCTCATGTACGCGCGCTTCTTCACCAAGGCGCTCGCGGATCTCGACCTGCTCGACGTGCAGGAGCCCTTCGCCAACCTCTTCACGCAGGGCATGATCACGCGCGACGGGGCGAAGATGTCGAAGTCGCGCGGCAACGTGATCTCGCCGCGCGAGGTGATCGAGCCCTACGGTGCCGACAGCGCGCGCTGCTACATCCTCTACATCGCACCGCCGGCACAAGACGCCGACTGGTCGGACGAGGGCGTAGGGGGCATCCACCGCTTCCTCTCGCGCCTGTGGCGGGTCGCCGTCGAGGTGGCCGAGCGGAGCGGCGGAGCGGCCGGCGCAGGTGGCGTCGGCGCGAGTCGCTCGCCGGTGATGCGAAAGGCGCACTGGGCGATCGCCAAGGTGACGACCGACCTGCGCGAGCGCTTCGCCTTCAACACCGCGATCGCCGCGGTGATCGAGCTCGTCAACGACATCTACCGCGAGAAGGAGTCGCTGTACGGGTCGCCCGAGGGCGAGGCCGAGCTGCGCTTCGGGGTCGCCACCGCCGCGTCGCTGATCTTTCCCTTCGCGCCGCACCTCGGCTCCGAGGTCTACGAGCTGATCACGGGTCGGCGGGTCTGGGAAGAGCCCTGGCCCGACGCCGATCCCGCGTTGCTCGCTTCGACCACGGTCGAGGTGGCGGTTCAGGTGAACGGCAAGCTGCGCGACCGCATCCAGATGCCCGCGAGCGCCTCGCAGGGCGAGCAGGAGCGCCTCGCGCGCGACTCGGAGAAGGTGCTCGCGCACGTGAACGGGGCCGAGATCGTCAAGACCGTCGTCGTGCCGGGCAAGCTCGTCAACTTCGTCGTCAGGTAGGGGCGCGCGCTCGCGATGAGGGCCGTCGTGATCGGCGCGGGGCTGGGGGGCCTTGCCGCGGCGCTGCGCCTCCAGGGACGCGGCCACGAGGTCACGGTGCTCGAGCGGCGCGAGCGCCCGGGTGGGCGCGCCTACCAGATCAAGGACGCGGGCTACACCTGGGACACGGGGCCGTCGCTGATCACGATGCCGTGGGTGCTCGAGGAGGCGTTCGCCGCCGGCGGGCTCGACCTGCGCTCAGAGGTCGAGCTGCGCCCGCTCGACCCCCACTACCGCATCTTCTGGGCGGGCGAGCAGCGCCACCTCGACTTCTCGTCCGACCGCGAGCGGATGAAACAGGAGATCGCCCGCTTCTCGACGCGCGACGCCGCGAGCTTCGACGGCTTCATGGCCGCGCTCAAGCCGATCTACGAGCAGGGCATACTCGACGCCGGCCGCCGCCCCTTCCTGCGTGCGCGCGACCTGGCCGCGTTCACGCCCTCGATGCTCAAGCTCGGCGCGGCGCTGCCCCTGTATCGGTTCGTGTGTCGCCATTTCGAGCACCCGCGTGTGCGCGAGGCGTTCTCCTTCCACTCGCTCTTCATCGGCGGGGACCCGTTCCGCGTGCCGGCGATCTACGGCGCGCTCGTCTACCTCCAGATCCTCGACGGCGCCTGGTACTCAGGCGGCGGCACCTACTCGCTGGTGGAGGCGATGGCCCGCCCGCTCGACGTCCGCTGCGGCGCCCGCGTGGAGCGGATCGAGCGCTCGGGCGGGCGCGTCAGCGGCGTCGTGCTCGCGGGAGGCGAGCGGATCGCCGCCGACGTCGTGGTCTCGAACGCCGACGTGCTCGGTACCCACGAGCTACTGGGGCGCCCGACGCCGAGGCTGCGGGCGACGCCGACGATGTCCGCCTTTCTGCTCTTCCTGGGCACCGATCGCACGTTTCCGAAGCTGCTGCACCACACGCTGCTGGTCGGCCACGGCTACCGCGACTTCATCACCGCGGTGACGCGCTCCGGGGAGCTGCCGAGCACCTTCTCGACCTATATCCACGCGCCATCGCGCAGCGAGCCCGGGATGGCCGCTGCCGGCGGCGACTCGCTCTACGTGCTGCTGCCCGTGCCCAACCTGCGCTCGGGGATCGACTGGCGAGCGGCCGCCGACGGCCTGCGCGACCGGCTGCTCGCCGACTTCGAGGCGAGCTTCGGGCTCTCGGGGCTCGAGGCCTCGGTGCGGGTCGAGCACCGCATGACCCCGGCGGACTTCGAGCGCGAGCTCGGCGCGGTCGACGGCAACGCGTTCGCGACCGAGCCGACACTGCACCAGTCGGCCTACTTCCGGCAGCCGAATCGCGACCGCCGGGTCGGCGGGCTCTACTACGTGGGCGGGGGCACGCACCCGGGCGCCGGCATCCCCGGCGTGCTGCTCGGCGCAGAGATAACGACCAAGCTGATCGAGGAGGATCGTGCTGCTGTCGCGGCGTGACGGGCTCGTGCCCGAGGCCCGCGCGACCACGCGACGCGTCGCGCGCACGTTCGCGATCGCCTGCCGCCTGCTGCCTCGCGGGTTGCGCGACGACGTCTACCTGCTCTACCTCGTCTTCCGCACGCTCGACGACCTGGTGGACGAGGCCGACCCGGCGGCGCCCGGGCGCCTCGACGCGGTCGAGTCGTGGGCCTACGGACGCCCCGCCGACTCGCGCGAGGTCGTGGTGCTGGAGCAGCTCGCGAGCCGTCACACGCTCCCGCGCGACGCCGTGCTCGACTTCTGCCGCGGCATGCGCGACGACCTCGCCGGCGCCCCGATCGGCACGGAGGAGGACCTCGACCGCTACTGCTATCGCGTCGCGGGCACAGTCGGCGTGGTGATGGCGGCGGTGCTCGGCACGCGGCACGCCGGCGCGCGTCGCCAGGCCGCGGCGCTCGGGATGGCGATGCAGCGCACGAACATCCTGCGCGACATCGACGAAGACCTCGCCGGCGGGCGGGTGTACCTCGCCGCCGACACGCTCTCCCGTCTCGGCCCTGCCGCGCCCGGGCGCCGCGAGTCCCTGCTGCGCGACCAGATCGCCCGGGCAGACGCGCTCTACGACGAGGGCATGACGGGCATCCCGGCGCTCCTGCACGGGCGCCGCGCGGTCGCCGCGGCCGCGGTGATGTACCGCGAGATCCTGCGCCAGATCGAGCGCGAGGGCTACGGCGAGCGCGCGGGCCGTGCGGTCGTCTCACGGCGCCGCAAACTGGCGATCGCGGCGCGCCGCGGCCTGGCGGCCTGAGCTGAGCGGACGCGCTGGGAGAGATGCGCCGGCGTCAACGCGCGTCGCGCACCAC
>JACCXP010000266.1 GCA_013696905.1 Thermoleophilaceae bacterium | reverse complement strand
GGCTGCTCGCCGCCGAGCTGCTCGCGACCGGATGGGGCCCGGTGCCGGGGGGGATCGGCGTGCCGGTCGGGGTCGCCGCGGCCGCGGTCGGGCTCGCCGTCGTGGCGGCGCTGGCCGTGCTGCTCGTCCGCCACCCCGACGCGCTCGCGCCCCTGGTGGTGGCGGCGCTTCCCTTCCGCGTCCCGCTACAGGTCGGTGGCCAGTCGGCAAGCCTGCTCGTGCCGCTCTATCTCGTGATCGGCGCCGGCGGGATCGCCTACGCCTGGGTGAGACTGCGCGCGTCGGAGGGTCGCAGGCCCGCGCTCGAGCGCCCGGCGGGGCGAATCGAGCTCGCGCTCTCGCTCGTGCTGCTGCTGTACGCGCTCCAGTCGAGCTACTCGGCGGATCCCGCCAGGGCGCTTCAGACGATGGTGTTCTTCTATCTGCCGTTCGCGATCCTGCTGAAGCTGCTCACCGGGGTCGAGTGGTCACGGCGCGTGGTGGGCTGGTGCTTCGCGGTGGCGGTGTCACTCGCGCTCCTGTTCGCCGCGATCGGCTTCTGGGAGTGGGGCACGCGGCGCCTCTTGCTCAATCCGAAGGTGATCGCCTCGAACCAGTTCGAGAGCTACTTCCGGGTCAATTCGCTCTTCTTCGACCCGAACATCTACGGACGCTTCCTGGCCGTCGTGATGCTGGCGGTCACGGGCCTGCTGCTGTGGTCGCGTCGCCGCGGCCACGTCCTGCTTGCGACACTGGCCCTCGCCGTGCTTTGGGCGGCGCTCGTGCTGACGTTCTCGCAGTCGAGCTTCTCGTCGCTGCTGGTCGGCCTCGTGCTGCTCGCGGCGCTGCGCTGGCGAGCGCGCTCGGTCGCCGGGCTCGCACTCGTGGGCGTCGTCGCCGCGGTCGGGCTGATAGCCGTGGCGCCGGGGCTGCTGCGGCTCGACCTCGGCTCGCTGTCCTCGCTCGATCGGGCCTCGAGCGGCCGCATCGAGCTGATGCGCGGTGGGCTCTCACTGTGGCTCGAGCGGCCGCTGCTCGGCAACGGCTCGGGCTCCTTCTCGGCACGCTATCGAGAGCGCGAGGATGCGAGCTCGGCGCAGGCCGTGTCGGCCTCGCACACGATCCCGATCACGATCGCGGCCGAGCAGGGGCTCCTCGGCCTGGTCGCCTACGTGTTGCTGATGGGCGCGGCGGCGGGGCTCCTGTTCGGTGGCATCGGCGCCCTGCGCGGACGGGCGCCTCCACCGGCGGGCCTGGTGGTGCGGGCCGTGCTCGCCGCGGCGTTCACCGCCCTCTTCTTCCACACGCTGCTGTACGCGGCCTTCCTCGAGGACCCGATCGCCTGGACGCTGCTCGGCGCCGCGGTGGGCGTGCGCGCTAGCGGCGCCGGCCTCTCCGGGCTGACCGATCGCGACGCCGCTCCGAGGCGCCTCTCGCGCGCTTAGACCTCGATCGCCGCGGCTCGAATGCGTACAGGCTCGAATAGCCGGTGACGTACAGGCGCCGCCCGTCGGAGATGACCGGGTTGTAGGCGCCGCGACCGATCTTGAATACGCGCCGCCCGTCGCGCACGTCGAGCCCCGAAGTCGACTTCGCGCCCAGGTTCGAGAAGTAGACGATGCGCCCGATCACCGAGGCCGCCCCCGAGATCCGTCCGCCGGCGCGGTGCGTCCAGCGCGAGGCGCCCGTGCGTGCGTCGAGCGCGTAGAAGACGCCGTCATAGGAGCCGATGTAGACCGACGGACGCGTGCCGGGCACGTTTGCGACCGCCGGCGCGGCGTAGACGTAGCCGCCCGTCGCGCGCGACCACGCCAGCCGGCCGCTCGAAGCCGCGAAGGAGTAGACGCGCCCGTCCGTGTTGCCGAGGAAGACGCGCCCGTAGGCCACGGCGGCCGTCGAGTAGAAGTTGCCCGCGCGGCGAAAGCGCCGGCCGCTCGTGCCGGTGCTCCATACGCGCGAGCCGTCGCTCGCGCGCAGGGCGGTGACCGCCCCTGCGTAGTCGCCGAAGTAGAGCCGGCCGCGGTCATAGGAGAGTGCCGCCTTCACCGGGCCGCCGGCTCGATAGCGCCACAGCTCCTTGCCGTCACGCGCGCGCAGGCCATAGACAGTCCCGTCCTCGGAGCCGACGTAGACGCGTCCGGCGCGCGCGAGCGGGGAGGACTCCGAGCGCGCAGGGATCCGCTTGGTCCAGCGCCGCCGGCCGCTGCGAGCGTCGAGTGAGACGATCCGGCGCGACAGCGTGGAGATGAACAGCCGCCCGCGCGACCACGACGGCGACGATGCGTTGAGCGACGCGATCCGCCGTCGCCACCTGACGCGGCCGTCGCGCGCGCGCACGGCGTATGCCTCGCCGTTGTTCTTCACGAAGAAGAGCGTGCCGCGCGCCAGCACGGGCTGGAACTCGAGCAGCTTCGAGCCGCCGCGCGTCCATGTGCGGCGAAACGGCGGCGCGAGGTCGACGGGCAGGTAGCGCGTGCGCGCGGCGTTGAAGCCGTATGTCGGCCACACGAACCGCTCGGTTCGCCGGCGGCGGCGCTTCGGCGCCTCGCGCGCCGCGGGTGGCCTGGCC
>JACCXP010000253.1 GCA_013696905.1 Thermoleophilaceae bacterium | reverse complement strand
GGTGCGTCGCCCGGTCTGGGGTCCGCTCGCCGCGCTCGGCGCCGATCAGTCCCGACACCTCCGTCTCCATCAGCTGCCCAACCATCCAGCGCAGCGACTCGCGCACAAAGTCGGCGTGCTCGTCGCTCATCAGCTCGGCGACGACCTCCTCGGCCGTCATCCTGTGGCTCTCGGCCATCGTGGTGCTCTCCCTTCGTCGAACTTCGCAGGTCCGACGATCTTGAGCGCCGCGGTGGCCGGAACTACGTTCCGTCCGCCACGGTCCTACACCACGCTATGGGACGTGACCTCTGGCGGCTTCTCTACTGATAGGCGCGCGTGTACGGTTGGGGCAGCCCTCACGCTCGCGGGTTCCATCCACCACAAGGAGGGGGTGGATGGGTAGAGCTATACAGCCCTCGCCCGGGCTACTGGGGCGGAAGACGGACGGAGCGAGGGCGGGAGTGAGTACGGAAGGATCACGGGGCGGGTACGGCCAAGAGCATCGCGCTCGAGGTTGAGCTCGGTCCGAATTGCGCTTCGGAAGCGGATTGGGCCGCATACGGGTCGTCAGGCGTGAATTCACACGCAGAACTTTGCGCGTGCGTGTCGGGGCGGTGGCGCCCAGGCTCGCGGGGTCCCCATCGCGCGCGAGAAGGGGTGGGCGGAGGGTAGGGCTATGCAGCCTTCCGGGGCGGGCCATCCGGCGCGCGAGGCGTAGCGAGGTAGGGAGCGAGGATGCAGCGACTATGGGGATCGTTGGTGCAGCGGCGGTGATTCGGCCGTGCCGGACCTGCGCGACACTTCTGAATCCCGCTCTATGCGGTTCTCGGCGGACGTGGGCGCGTACGGCGAGGCCGCTTTGAAGCGCGGGACGCCCTTAGGGCACGGGCGTGCACCGGGTGCGGCTTCCAACGAGGACATCAGACCACGGCGAGCCCACGGGGCACGAGAAACGCCCTCTAGTGCATGCGTGCGCCGGGGGGGAGGACGCATCGTCGCTCAGGCGGGATGCTACCGCCTTCGAGTGCCCACTGCTCCCCACTTGCTACCGAGTCGAGCGGCTCCGTGTGCAAACCCCTGCATCTCGTTCGCACCTTTCGCGCCCGCAGAGCAGCCGCAAAACCGCTTGTGGAGCCGGGTTCGCGTTTCTTCGCGGCTGGGCTTGTGAGTGGAGACGGTGGGAATCGAACCCACGTCCGCGGGCGCGTAAAGGGCAGCTTCTACGAGCGTATCCGGCGCTCTTGATCTCGCTCCCCTGTCGCCGCGCCGGCGGGGTCTCGGGGAGCCAGCCTCCTTGAGTGTCCCCGCGGCGCCGGAGGCGCTCGCCGCGGGTGGAGCCCGTTGTTGATGCCGGTCATCCGCCCCACGGGCCGAGGGCGGGCCGACACCTCACTCGCCTAGTTTGAGCTAGGCAGCGAGGGCGTACTCGTGAGAGTCCGCACTTATTGGTTTCCCGGTTGTTTTACGAGGCCGACCGGGGACCTCGACTCGCAACTGCCCTCACGAAACGTCCACGTCGAAGCCTGTCGTCCCCTGAGTGAGGACTGAATTCTAGAGTGCCGCTCAATTCGGCGAAAGGAGCGGGCGATGGACGACGGCGGCAAGGTCGGCGTGGCGGTGCTGGGGACGGGCAGAATGGGCGCGGCGATGGCGCGCAACCTGGCCGCGGCCGAGCACGACGTGAGGGTGTGGAACCGCACGCGCGAGCGGGCCGAGCCGCTGCGCGACGCCGGCGTGACGGTCGCCGCCACGCCCGCCGAGGCGGCCGAGGGCGCCGCTTGCGTGCTGACAATGCTGACCGACGCCGAGGCGATCGAGGGCGCGCTCGACGGCGAGGACGGCGCCCTAGCCGCGCTCGGCCCCGAGGGCCTGGTGCTCCAGATGGGCACGGTCGGCGTCGAGGACGTCGGTCGCCTCGGCGAGCTCGTCGAGGGCGCCGGTGCGCTCTTCGTCGACGCGCCCGTGCTCGGCACCAAGCAGCCCGCCGAGGAGGGCAAGCTGATCGTGCTCGCCTCGGGCCCCGCCGGGGCGCGTGAGGGGACGGCGCCGGCGTTCGAGGCCGTCGGCCGGCGGACTATCTGGCTCGGCGACGCTGGCTCGGGCACGCGGCTCAAGCTGGTCGCCCAGAACTGGGTCATGACCGTGATCGAGGGCCTCGCCGAGACGATCGCGCTCGCCCGCGCGCTCGACGTCGATCCCGCGAAGTTCCTCGATGCGATCGACGGCGGCCCGCTCGGTCCCGCCTATGCCCAGATCAAGGGCAAGATGATGATCGACGGTGAGTTCCCACCCTCGTTCACGCTCAAGGGTGCGCGCAAGGACGTTCGGCTCGTGCTCGACGCGGCGCGCAGCGCCGACCTCGAGCTCGCACTCGCGCCGGCGATCCTCGAGCGCTTCGAGCGGGCGATCGAGCTCGGGCACGGCGACGAGGACATGGCCGCCTGCATCGCGGCAACTCAGGCGCCTGCCACAATCTAAGCATGGAATCGAGCACGGACCGCGAGCAGCGAACAGCGAACGAGCCGAGCTACTACGGCACGGAGTACGGGCCCGCCTACGCCCCGCGGCCGGACGACCCGCCGCAGACGGCGGGCGACGGGGGACGCTCGTGGTTGAAGCGCCTGCTCGGGCCCGTGATCGCGATCGGCGCGCTGATCTTCAAGTTCGGGGTCAAGCTCAAGTTCCTGCTGCTGGCGCTGACGAAGATCAAGTTCTTCGCCACGGCGGCGTCGATGCTGGTGTCGGTGGCCGCCTATGCCTTCATCTTCGGCTGGCCCTTCGCGGTCGGGTTCGTGGCGCTGCTGTTCGTGCACGAGATGGGTCACGTGCTGCAGGCGCGGCGCGAGGGGATCAAGGCCTCCGCTCCGATGTTCATACCGTTCTTGGGCGCCGCGATCCTGCTCAAGTCGCTGCCGAAGAACGCGCTCGCCGAGGCCCGCGTCGGGCTCGCGGGCCCGATCGTCGGTGCGCTCGGCTGCCTCGTCCCGCTCGCCCTCGGCTATGCGACCGGCGGCGACTTCTGGTACGCGCTCGCCTTCACGGGATTCCTGCTCAACCTGTTCAACCTGCTGCCCGTCCTGCCGCTCGACGGTGGCCGGGCGATGGCGGCGCTGTCGCCGTGGATGTGGATCATCGGCTTCGGCCTCTTGATCGGCGTGGCGATCGCTTTCCCGAACCCGATCATGCTGCTCGTGATCCTGTTCGGCGGGCTCGAGACGTGGCGGCGCTGGAAGGAGCGCAAGACCCCCGAGGGACGGCGCTTCCTCGAGGTCACCGGCAGCCAGCGCCTCGCGGTCGCGGCGGTCTACATCGGGCTGGCGGCGGCGCTCGCCGGCGGCATGCAGGCATCGTTCGTCGAGCGCGACTTCAGCGACCCGCCCGAGAGCGGGTTCGTCCAGCCCGGCTAGACCGGCGCTTCTCCCCCGTCCACGGGAACGAGCACGCGCTCGACGAGATCGGCAGCCTCGAGCTCGGCGCGCGTCAGCAGGCAGTGGTTGATCGCCTCCATGTGGACGGCGACGACGCGCGCATCGGGGGCGAAGCGCGCGGTCTCGATCACCTCGCCGGCCGTCATCGTGATCGGGTCGCCCTCGGCGAGCTGTGCTGCACCAGCGTTCACGACCACGACGTCGGGCTGGTGCTGCTCGAGGGCGGTCCGCACCTCGTGTCGCCGGCGATGTAGAGCGTCGGCTCGCCCGCGGCCGCCAGCACGAAGCCGGACACGGCCCCCATCTGCTCGCCGATCTGACCGCTGCCGTGGCGTCCGCTCGTGCGGCTCACGCGCAAGCCGTCGAGTCCCTCGACCAGCTCTGTGACAGGGACAGTGACGCCACGAGCGGACTGCGCCGGTCGTTGGTCGAGCACTCGACCGGCGGCGCCGAGCCCGCCTCGCCGAGCATCGGATCGACGAGCAGGCGCCGGCCCGCGATCTCGACCAGCAGGGTCGCGTGGCGAATCAGGCGCAGCTGCACGGGGGGCAGCCTCTCAGATATGTGTCCCGACACCGCTGTGCGCTACGACAACGCGCGTTGCCTCCCACGCAACTTCGTTGTCGTAAGCGATAGCGGCCGTCGAGGAGCCTCGAGGCGCGCGCGGCTCGCTCACCTGCGGAGGAAGCCGCCCTCGGCGTGGATCACCTGGCCC
This sequence comes from Thermoleophilaceae bacterium, assembly GCA_013696905.1. GTDB lineage: Bacteria > Actinomycetota > Thermoleophilia > Solirubrobacterales > Thermoleophilaceae > JACCXP01. The sequence continues at coordinate 2,189 of JACCXP010000253.1, read as the reverse complement.
GTGGTCAGCCGGCCTCGTCGCTGACGAGGAAGGCAACCAGCGCGGCCGCATCGTCGGGCTTCCCGAGCCGGCCCATCGGGAAGCGGGGCAGCAGACGACGCCTCAGCTCCGCGTCGATCCATCCGGTGTCGTTCGGCCCTGGCCCGACCGCGTTCACCGTGATGCCGAGCGGCGCGAGCTCGGCGCCAGGGTCCGCGTGAAGGCGTCGACGGCGCCCTTGCTGGCGGCGTATGCGAGCTCGCCGGGCATCGGGCCGAGCGACTGGCCGGAGGTGAGATTCACGATCCGCCCCGGACCGCCCGCGTGACGGCGGGCGAGGTCGACGCTGAGCAAGGCTGTGGCGCGGAGGTTGACGGCGTGATGGGCGTCGAGCGTCTCCGCGTCGAGCGCCTGATAGCCGTCGGGCGTCGAGTGGGCGGCGTTGTTGACGAGGATGGACGGCGCGCCGACTCGCGACTCTGCCTCGTCGAATAGTCGCGCGACGGCCGCCACGTCGGCGAGGTCGATCCCGATCGCCGCCGCTCGCGCGCCGGCCGAGCGCAGCGCGGCGACGAGCTCGCTCGGTTCGCTCTCCCCGCCACCTGGGTGAAAGGTGAGGCAGACATCCGCGCCGCGCTCCACGAGCGCCCGGCAGATCGCCGCTCCGATCGCGTGCGGGTTGCCGGCGCCCGTCACGAGCGCGACCCGCTCAGTCAAGCTCACGCTCGCTCGCTGAGCGCCCGCTCGATCTCGCGGCGGGCGTCCTTCTCCTTGAGGTCGCGGCGCTTGTCGGCGACGTCCTTGCCGCGCGCGAGCGCGATCTCGACCTTCGCGTTTCGGCCCGCGAAGTAGATCCGCGTCGGCACGAGCGTCAGGCCGCGCTCGGCGGTGCTCCCGATCAGGCGCTCGATCTCGCGCTTGTGCAGGAGGAGCTTGCGCGCGCGCTCGGGCTCGTGGTTCTCGCGCGCGGCGGGCGCATAGGGCGCGATGTGCATGTTGTGCAGCCATACCTCGCCATCGTGGAGGGCCGCATATGCGTCCTTGAGCTGGACGGTGCCCGCGCGCAGTGACTTGACCTCCGAGCCCTGGAGCTCCATCCCGCACTCCCAGCGGTCGAGCAGGTTGTAGCGAAACGACGCCTGGCGGTTGGTTGCGATGTCGCCCGGCGCGGCCTTGCGCTTCTTGCTCTTCGCCATCTCGCCTCAGTCCCCTGGCTCCGGAACCAGGTCGACACGGCCGCGGGCGGTCTCGACCCGCGTGACCTCGACGGCGATCGGGTCGCCGAGGCGCAGCCTGCCCCCGTGGCGCTCGCCGACGAGCGCGGTCCCCTCGTCGTTGAGCGTCCACCACTCGCCGCGCAGCCGCCGCACCGGCAGGAAGCCCTCGAAGCCCTCGTCGCCGAAGCGGATGAACGCCCCGGCGCCGATCAGCCCGACGACCTCCCCGGCCCAGACAGTCTCGCGCCCGCGCTCCGCGAGCACGCGCTCGAGCAGGAAGGCGAGGCAGACGTCGTCGGCGTCGCGCTCCAGCGCCAGCGCCGCGCGCTCGGCGGCCGAGCAGTCGGTCGCCGCCTCGTCGAGGTCGTCCGCGGCCGGCGCGGCGTCGTCGAGCCCGAGCGCGCCGAGCAGCGCGCGGTGCGCGACGAGGTCCGGGTAGCGGCGGATCGGCGAGGTGAAGTGGCAGTAGCGCGGGCTCGCGAGCCCCGCGTGGCCGACGTTTCGCGGCGAGTAATAGGCCTGCTTGAGCGAGCGCAGCACGAGCGACGTCAGCGCCGCCGAGCCGCGCCCGCTGCGCTGCACGTGCGCGACCACCGCTTGTGAGACCTCTCCCGCGAGCTCACCGGCCTGCTGCGAGGTCATCTGCTCGGACACGGGCGGCGTCGGCACCTCGAGCGATGCCAGGCGCTCGACCAGGAAGCGGATCGCCTCGGGCTCGGGGCGCTCGTGCACTCGGTAGAGCGTCGGGCTGTTGCGATCGGCCAGATAGCCCGCGACCTGCTCGTTGGCGAGGATCATCAGCTGCTCGATCAACCGGTGCGATTCGGTCTGCTCCTCGTAGCGAACGCCGGTCACGTGGCCGTCGCCGTCGAACTCGAAGCTGGGCTCCGGGGTGCCGATCTCGATCGCCTCCCGCTTTCCAGCGAGCGCCCGGGCCACCTCGCGGGCGGTGTCGAGCGCGGCCGCCCACGGCTCCTCGGCGCGGGCCTGGCC
>JACCXP010000203.1 GCA_013696905.1 Thermoleophilaceae bacterium | reverse complement strand
TGCGCTGCTGGTCCACCCGGCGAGCGATGCGCTTGACCTCGCCGTCGCGCTCCCACTCCGCGCGCTCCTTCGGTTCCAGGCAGTTCGGGCAGACGAAATAGCGCAGCCGCGAACGGGCGCGACCGATCACGGTCCACTCCTCGTATTCGTCGGATTTCGCCGATACCTCGCGGCTGCAACGGTGGCAGGCGGCGGCGTTATCCTGGCGCCGCTGCAGCTCCTCCTCCCGCAGCGCTGAGAGCCATTCGCGCTGCTCGGCCTCGGTCAGCGTGCCCCGTCGGTCGAAGTAGCCGCGATCCAGCGCCACGCCGTCAAGCGCGGCCTCGACCTCCCACGGGTTGAGGGCATGGCCCTCGGGGTCGGCGAGGTGCTCGTCACTGCGATCGTGATCGGAGCCGCCGCTGGCGACCAACTCGTATTCGTCGATGACGGCGAGCACGGCAAGCTCATTGATGAACTCGATGTGGGCTGGGTGGCCCACGGATAAGCCGAACCCAAAGCGTGCGACCGCCCGGCCGACCTCTCGGGTGGCCGACGGGATGCCCTCGCCCTGGATCTGGCGCTCGAGGACCTCCAGCGCGCGGGGGTCGAAGTCGCCGGGCTTTGTGTCGACGTGGTCGGCGAGCGCATCAAGCGCCCGTGCCGACTGCGCGTTGCGCGCGTCCTCAGGATGCTTCTCCGCCTTCTCCCGACGCCAATCAGCCTGCGAGCGTAAGTAGTCGGTGAGCATCACGTGAGTGGCCTCCTCGATCGGTTGACCGCGTGCTTTCGCGCCGCTTTTAGAGCGGGGGAAGCTAGAACAGCTGGTTCTCGCCGGCGAAGATCTCGGACACCGAGTCGTCGGTGAAGATGCGCCTGATCGAGTCGGTCAGCATGTCGGCACAGGTGAGCACGCGGATCAGGTCCGGCGCCCCGTCGCGGGGAGGCACTGTGTCGGTCACGACGATGCCCGACAGCGGCGACTGGGCGAGCGTCTGGAAGGCGTCGCCCGAGAAGAGGCCATGCGTGGCGACCGCGTACACGCGCGACGCCCCCTCGTCGATCACCGTCTGGGCGGCCGCGGCGAGGGTGCCGCCGGTGTTGATGATGTCGTCGACGATCACGGCGACCTTGTCGCGCACGTCGCCGATCACGTAGCCGATCTCTGCCACCTGCTGAGCCGGGCGCTCCTTCTCGAGCAGCGCGTAGGGGGCGCCGATCTTCTGGGCGAACTTGCGCGTCAGCTTCACGCGGCCCGCGTCGGGAGCGACGATCACGAGGTTCGAGACGTCGTCGACGAGCGAGTCGCGCACGAACTGCGTCAGGATCGGCATCGCGGTCATGTGATCGACCGGCTTCGAGAAGAAACCCTGGATCTGACCGGCGTGGAGGTCCATCGTCAGCAGCCGGTCGATCCCCGCGACCTCGAGCATCTTGGCGACGAGCCGCGCCGTCACCGGCTCGCGTGGAGCGGACTTCTTGTCCTGGCGCGAGTATCCGTAGAACGGCGCGACCGCGATCACGCGGTGCGCGGAGGCGCCGATCGCCGCCTCGACCATCACGGCTAGCTCCATCAGCGCGTCGTTGACCGTCAGGCCGGCGCGCTCGTTCGTGCAGGTCGACTGCACGATGAAGATGTCTGCGCCGCGGATCGACTCCGCGTAGCGGCAGTAGACCTCGCCGTCGGAGAAGGTCCTGAGACCGGCGTCGGTGAGCCCGACCCCGAGCCTCGAGGCGATGCGCGCGCCGAGCTCGACGCTCGTGCGCCCCGCCGCGACCATCATCCGCTTCTCGGACTCGATCGGGACGCTGCTCCGCGCGGGCCGCGGCTCGACCTCGACGCTCATGGTCCCGATTCCTCCTGCGCTCGCTTTGCGTAGCCCTCGATGTTGCGCTGCCGGTTGCGGGCGACGCCGAGCGCCCCCGCCGGCACGTCGCCGGTGATGACAGAGCCTGCGGCAGTGTAGGCGTCGTCGCCGACGTCTACGGGCGCGACGAAGGAGGTGTGCACGCCGGTCCGCACACGTTTCCCGAGCGTCGTGCGGTGCTTCATGCGGCCGTCGTAGTTTGCCGTGATGTTGCCGGCGCCGACGTTCGTGCCTTCGCCCACCTCGGCGTCGCCGATGTAGGACAGGTGCGGCACCTTCGCCCCCGCGCCGATGGCCGAGTTCTTGACCTCGACGAACGTGCCGACCTTCGCGCGCTCACCCACGTCGGCGCCCGGGCGCAGGTACGCGAACGGCCCGACGCTCGCGCCGTCGCGCACGGCGCACTCGACGAGGTAGGAGTGCGGCACCACGACGCGCTCGCCGAGCGTCGCGTCGATCAGCGTGGTCTGGGGACCGACGCGACAGCCGCCGCCCACCCGCGTCGCGCCGCGCAGCGTCACGCCCGGCTCGAGCACGGTGTCCGCCCCGATCTCGACACCGGCGTCGATCGAGGCGGTCTGCGGCGAGATGAAAGTGACTCCCGCGAGCGCGTGGCGCTCGACGATCCGCCGCTGCGCGTGGCGCTCGACCTGGATCAGGTCGAGCCGCGTGTTCACCCCGATCGCGCTCGAGACGTCGGCCGTCGCGTGGGCGGCGATCGGTCGCCCGCGCTCGCGCAGCAGCGGGAAGACGCCGGTCAGGTAGCGCTCGCCCTCGGTCTCTGAGACCGCGTCGAGCGCCTCGATCAGGTCGTCGCCGCGGAAGGCGTAGGCGCCGATGTTGATCTCGCGCGTCGCCAGCACTTCGCGCGGCACGCCGTCGACGCGCTTCGTCTCGACGATCCGCTCGACCTGGCCCCCGGGGGCACGCATCACGCGCCCGTAGCCCGCGGGGTCGAGCTCGCTGGTGGTGAGCAGCGTCGCGGCCGCCCCGGCGCTGCGATGCGCGTCCCAGAGCGCGGCCACGAGCTCTGAGCGGATAAGCGGGTTGTCACCAGACAGGATCATCACCCCGGCGCCCGGCTCGATGTGCCCGCGAGCGGCGAGGACGGCCGCCCCGGTACCCTCCCCCTGCTGTTGCTCAGCGGACTCGACGCCGTGCGGCAACGCCTCGGCGACGCCGTCGCCGGGACGGGTGACGCACACGATCCGCCCCGCGCCGCCGGCCCGCGCGGCCTCGATCACCCACTCCACCATCGCTCGCCCGCAGACCGGATGGAGGACCTTGGGAAGCGCCGAGCGCATGCGCGTGCCGCGGCCGGCGGCCATGATCAGGACGGTGGGCTTAGGGTCGAGCATGCGAAGTTGAGGCTACTTGCGGGGCGAGCGGAGGCTGGGGGGCTCGGACTCGAACCGAGACTTTCAGGCTCCAAAGGCCTGCGTGCTACCGATTACACCACCCCCCAAGGGGCAGGCGGAGAATAGGGCCGCCTCAGCGGTCCTTCGAGCCGCGGGGAACGCGGCCGGTCTCGGCGCCCGGCTCCGCAAGCGGGCCCCGCGTGGGCATGATGCCGAGCACGCGCATCGCCTTGAGGCCGAGGCCGAGGCGCTCACGGCCGTCGGTCGAGCCAACGTCGAGGCCGCAGAGGTCGCGCACTCGCTCGAGCCGGTAGCGAATCGTGTGGCGGTGGGTGAAGAGGCGCTCCGCCGTGCGGGCGACGTTTCCGTCGGCCTCGAAGAACGACTCGAGTGTGCGCACGAGCTGGGTCTCGTACTGGTCGTCGTAGGTAACGAGCGGCGCGACCGTCTCGTCGTAGAAGCGCTCGAGCTCACCCGGATCCTCGCTCATCGCCGGCAACAGCAGCCGGTAGGCCCCCGTCTCCTCGAACGCGAGCGCCGTCTCGCCCTGTGCCTCCGCGACGTTTGCCGCCAGCAGTGCCTCGGCGCCCGCGCGGTGCAGATCGGCGGGATCAGCCGCTGGGCGGCTGCGTCCCACCGCGTAGCCGTAGGCGACGAGGTTGGCCTCGAGCTCGCGTCGCACACCGCCGGCACATCGCTTCGCGCTCTCGGCGTCGCTCCCGGGCACGAGCACCGCCAGCGTGCCGTCGTGGCCGCCGCCGCCGCGGGTCAGGTCGACGAGCGCCGCAAGCGCCCCCGACGCGGCGGGCCGCGCGCCGCGCTCGACGATCGAGAGCAGCCGCGCGCGCCAGTCGCCCTCCTCGGGAGCGTGCGGGCGGGCGCGGGCGACGATCACGCTCGCGCCCGCCGTCAGGTCTGCCCCAAGCTCCTGCGCGCGCGCGACGATGTTGTCGCGGTCGGTCACGCGCCGGCGCAAGAGGTCCTCGACGAAGCTCGCGATCGAGGCCTCGGCCGCTCGCGCGGGCCCGCGCGAGCGCTCGACCTCGAGCGCGATCAGCGCGCCCACCATGCGCAGCAGCGCGGCGGGAGGCGGCTCGCCGCGGGGGCGGTAGCGCAGCTCTCCGACGCTCGAGTCGGCCACTCTTAGCTCGTGGACCTCGCTGCCCTCGCGCAGCGACAGCACCAGGCGCTCGTCCTCGGGCGAACGGCACGCGACAGCCAGCACGCTGGTCGCGCTGTCGACTATCGCGACGCTCGCATCGAGCGCGCGACTGGTGGCGCGCGCGACTTCGGGCAGTCCGGCGCCTGACTCGACCGCGGTCGAGACGTCGCCGAAGGCTTCCAAGAAGTCGCTGATCACGGGCTCAGCCCGCTGTCTGGCCATCCCCATCCGTCTTCTGAGTCTAAAGACGGCCTCCCGTCGCCAGTCGCGGCCTGGGCACGGCCGCCGGTCCGCGCCTGCCTTAGGCGAAGTTGTCGTAGAGAACTACGACGGCAAAGCCGATCGCCGCGCCTGCGCCGAGCAACGCCGCGAGCATGAAGAGCGTCAATACGCTGGCTGCGACTCGCTCCCAGACGCGGCCGTAGGAGGACCAGGCAGGCGCGACGATGAAGGTGAGGTAGCCGGCGATCAACGCCGCCAGGGCGACGCCGAAGACGACCTCGCCGGCCGCGATGTCACGCGGAATCAGGGCGTCCAACAACTAGCTCGCTCCCTCAAGACGGCCTCACCATAGCCACGACGCCGCCGGGAACGCGGGCCGCCGCCGCAACCGCCGCGGCGCGGTCGCCGAAGACGCCGAACAGCGTCGGACCGGAGCCCGTCACGAGCGCCGCCAGCGCCCCGGCCTCGCGCAGCGCGCGGAGCGGGCGCTCGAGCTGTGGCCGCAGCGACAGAGCGGCGGCCTCGAGGTCGTTCTCGAGCCCCGCCGCGAGCTCCTCGAGCGGCGCCGCCGCAAGCTCGCGGACGCGGTCGGGAGCGAGCGTCGCACGGGTCGCGCCGAGGCGATCGACCTCCGCATAGACCTCTCCGGCACGCAGGCCGGGAGCGCGGGGCACGAGCAGGAGCGCCATCGGCGGCAGTGCGAGCGGCTCGACGTGCTCGCCGGCGCCGGTCACGAGCGCGTGCCGTGGGTCGACC
>JACCXP010000194.1 GCA_013696905.1 Thermoleophilaceae bacterium | reverse complement strand
CACGTGCCCCGCTCGGGGCGCGCACGGAGAGGACGCGGATGCTCGCGCCGGCGCGCGTCAGGCGCCCGGCGATGCGAACGATCGGGAACGGCCGCAGCAGCCGCTGGCGAGCGCGCGGCGCCGGCGGGCCGAGCGTGTTGAAGCCGGTCCCGACGGGCAGCGGCGTGTCGGCTCCCACGGTCGGCCCCGGTGCAGCGGGCGCGGGGGCCGGCGGCTGTTGCTGGCCGCCGGCCGCGGGCGGCACGGTGATCGTCGAGCCGGGGGCGATCGTCGCGGTCGTGCCCGGCACGAGGGTCGCGGCGACCGGAGTGGTCGGCGTGAGTCCCCCGGGCAGGGTCACGACGCCTGTATCGGCGGTCGGCACCTGCGCGAGCGCGGTCACCCCACCGGCGCCGGCCAGGCATAGCACGCTCGCCGAGGCGACGACGACCCTTCTTCCGGCACCCTTGCCGCTTGCATAACGCATGGAACCTCCGTCCGTGGCGGACGACCAGCGTAGCGAAGCCGAGACGGATGGGGGCCGCGACCTATCCTGCCCGCGTGGCGAGCGACTCGTACTCGATCGCTCAGGTGAGCCCGTACGCCTGGGAGCAGGCGCACGAGGTCAATCGCTTCGTCGAGCGCCTGTCCGAGGAGCTGTGCACGCGCGGTCATCGCGTCGTCGTCGTCGCGCCGACCGAATCGCGCCGGTTGGTCAAGGAGTCGCGCGCGCTGCTGCGCCGGGCGTCGGGGGACGGCGATGCGGTGTTCGCACCCGACGGGCGCGCGCGGGTGATCGGCATCGGCCAGGCGCTGCCGGTGGCGCCCTCGCGAGTCGGGCGGCCGGCACCCCGGCGCGGAGGCACGGCGGTGCTGCCGCTCGACTTCTCGCGCTCGCTCGAGGACCTGCTCGACCAGACGCGGTTCGACTTCGTGCACGTTCACGAGCCGTTCGCGCCGAGCGTGTCCTCGGCTGCGCTGCGCCACTCGCGCGCGCTCAACGTCGGCTCCTTTCACTCGGCGACCGAGCGCGTGCTCTCGACCCAGGTGGCGCGCCGCCTCGTGCAGCTCCTGTTCGGGCGCCTCGACGGGCGGACCGCATCGTCGGTCGTCACCCGCGACCTCGTCGAGCGCTTCTTCCCCGGCGACTACCGCGTCGTCCGCCCAGGTGCCGACGTCGGCCCGCGCCGGCGGCGAGAGGACGAGTCGACCACCGAGATCGTCTACGCCGCCGAGGAGGAACGCGCGGGGCTGCGGATGCTGCTGCGGGCGGTCCGGCGGCTCACGGCCGACGCGCCGTGGCGGCTGACGGTCTGGTCGCGGCGCCCGCACCCGGAGCCCTCGGTGCCGCTCCCGCGGCGCCTGCGCGAGCGCGTGCGCTTCGTCGGTCCCTCCGACGGCTCGGAGGCTTTCTTCCTGAGCGGCGCGGACATAGCCGTGGTCGCCTCGACCGGCACCGCTCCCACGCCCGAGCTGCTGCTGCGAACGCTGGCCGCGGGAGCGCTCCCGATTGCCTCACGGCTACCCGAGTACGAGGAGCTGCTCGGCGGCGGCGATCTCGGGCTGCTGTTCGAGCCGCGCGACACCGAGACGCTGGCGGGCCAGCTCGCCCGCCTGATCGACGATCCGGGACTCCGGCACGGCTTGCGCGCGCGGATCGCCGCGCGGCAACCGGCGCTCGAGTGGTCGCGCGTCGCCGACGAGTTCGAGGCGCTCTTCGATCGGCTCTCGGCCCGCCGTGACCGGCCGATCAGTGAGCCCGCGCGCAGACGCTTGGCCGGGCGCGACTTCATCGACGTCGACCTGCACATGCACACGAACCACTCGCCGGACTGCGCGACGCCGGTGGACGCGCTGCTCGCGAGCGCTCGCGCGGCCGGCCTGGGAGCAATCGCCGTGACAGACCACAACGAGATCTCGGGGGCGCTCGAGGCGCGCGAACGCTCGGACGGGCTCAAGGTGATCGTGGCCGAGGAGGTGAAGACGGCCGACCAGGGCGAGGTGATCGGCCTATTCATCGAGGAAAAGGTGGCCCGCGGGATGACGCTCGCCGAGACGATCGCCGAGATCCGCCGCCAGGGCGGACTCGTCTACGTGCCCCACCCATTCGATCGCATGCACTCCGTGCCCGACTATGAGCACCTGCTCGAGGTGGTGGCGGACATCGACGCGATCGAGGTGTTCAATCCGCGCGTGGCGTTCTCGGCCTTCAACGACGAGGCGGCGCGCTTCGCCGCCAAGTACCGGATCCCGGCGGGCGCCGGCTCCGACTCGCACGTCGCTCAGGGCCTCGGCTCGGTGAAGATCAGGATGCGTGACTTCGACGGGCCCGAGGAGTTCATCGAGTCGCTGCGCGAGGCCGACATCGTCCGCAAGCGCCAGAGCCTGCTCTACGTCCAGGCACTCAAGTTCATACAGACCTCGACGCGGCCGCGGCCGCCCGCTGAGAGCGGCAACAAGTGATGCAGCCGAGAGGAGCCCGGCGGGCACCGTCCAATACCCCCCCTGCCCCGATGCCCGCCACTGACGACGAGATCCGCGAGAAGTACCTCGAGCGGGCGATACGAGAGCTCAACCACCTCACGCACGCGGTGCAGGAGTGCGATCTCTGTCCGCGCGGCAACCTGATGCCCGTGCTCGGGTCGGGACACCCGCAGGCCGACGTCTTCCTGCTCAAGCACGCTCCGACGCCATCCGAGATCGAGGAGGGCGTGGCCTTCTACGGGCGCGCCGGCAACGCGCTGATGAAGTCGCTGAAGCGCCTCGCGATCGACCCGCTCCTCGTCTACGGGACCGTGCTCGTGAAGTGCCCGGTCTCTGACACCGATCAGTCAGCGCCCGAGTGCCGTGCGCGCGTGCTCGAGGAGCTCGCGATCGTGATGCCGCGGATCGTGGTCGTGATGGGCGAGCCGGCGCTCGACGAGCTGAACGACCTCCAGGTGCCGCTCGGGCACGCGGTCAAGCCGCTGCCCGGGATCGTGCAGCCGCTGACACCCTCATGCGACGCGCTGTTCGTGCCCGACATCGACCGCTCGCTCGACGACGAGCGCGCGAAGCGCGACTTCTGGGCGGCGTTCCGGTCGCTCGGCGACTGGTACGCGGACTTCCCGCCCTACTGACCGGCCGGCGGCCGCTAGGCCGCCCAAGTCGCTCGCCATACCGAGGAGCGTTTCGCCGCATGATGCGGGCAAGCGAACTGCTCCGACCTGACCCGGAGCAGCGGCGCACGCCTGTACGGACACGCGCCGCCGCGGCGACCCGCTCGAGAAGGTTGGCTCTCCATGACGTACTCGGACTACCCGCGCCCGTTCCGGCTCGGTCTGGCACTCACCGCCGTTGTCGCGGGCCTCGCGCTGGCCGCTCCGGCTCAGGCCGCTCGCGCTGACGTGATCCGAGACTGCGCCGAAGACGGCGACCTGGATCGCAGCTATTCCCTCGAGGACTTGCTGTCGGCTTACTTGACGCTCCCCTCGGACGTCGCCGGGTACACGAGCTGCCCTGACGCCATCGCGAGGGCGATCGTCAGGGCCGGGGGGCCCTCAGCTCAGGCCCTGGCGGGCCTGCCCGGAGCCCCGGGAGGGCCGGGAGCGCCCGGCGGCGCCTCCCTGAGCACGAGCGTGCGCGTGACGATCTCCCGCCGCGCCGTCCGACTGACACGCACCGGCTTCGTCAGGGTACGGGTCAGCTGCCCCAGGGGCAGGGCAAGCGGCGTCCTGAACCTGAGGACTCGCCGCCGCGGCCGGTTCGTACGGCTCGGGTTGCAGCCCTTCACGTGCCCCGCGAAGCGGCGCACGATCGTCAAGGTCCGCCTGTCGGAGAAGACCGAGCGCATCGTCCGGCGCCAGCGACGAGTGCTCGTGTCCGCCAGCGCCGTCTCCGGCAGTGGCAGCAGCGTGGCGGTGACCTCGGCGAGATTCAAGCTGCGCGCCTGACGCGCCGCTGAGCGCTATTGGCGCGTCACCGGCGCTCGAGCAGGGCCACGCACTCGATGTCGTCGCCTTGGCGTATGCAATCAAGCCGCACGGGGGCTGGTGCTTGCGCTCCGTTGCACTCCGGCTCGGTGGAATCGCTCACCTTCGGTACCCCAAGCGGTACCTGGTCGGAAACGCCCCCCGGCGACGGGGGTGCGCGGCCAGGCAAGGCCGCGCTTGTCTTCACCCTGTGTGCTCGACGAGCACGGTGCGATCCTCCCGGGCACTGCGCTTGGCCGTACCGATCAGGAATCGAGAAGCGCGGGCCCCCGAGCCGCAGCTAGCGTGACCGCCATGGACATCACCATTCACACGAGCTTCCTCCCGCAGGACGACCCGGACGCATCCCTGGCCTTCTATCGCGACCGTCCGGGGGTGGTCCCGGTGGTCCTCCTTCTCTTGCGGGCTGAGCCCGGTTGAGACGAACGGCCAACGGCGAAATCGCCATCCGGGGCGATCGGGCTGTCGATTTCCGGACTTCCCGTTCGTCTTTAAGCCAGAAGATCCCGACCAGACCCACGACTTCAGGAGTGACCATGACCGGCTCTTCCACCCAGGGAATCAAGACAGTGCTGCATCCCGTGTCCGACCTGGCGACCGCCAAGGAGGTGTACGCCGCCGTGCTCGGCGTACCGCCGCAGACGGACGAGTCCTACTACGTCGGCTTCGAGGCCGCGGGCCAGCACATCGGGCTGGTGCCGGGCGGTGGACCGCAGGGCATGACCTCACCGGTGGCCTACTGGCACGTGCCGGACATCGAGGCGAAGCTGGCCGAGGTGACCGCCGC
>JACCXP010000166.1 GCA_013696905.1 Thermoleophilaceae bacterium | reverse complement strand
TCGAGCTGGCCGACGCCGCGGTGCGCGACTGGACCTCGACCGTCATCGCCACCCCCCACGTGCGGGCCGATCAGGTCTCGCACGTGAGCGACCTGCCCGTGCGCGTCGAGGAGCTCCAGGATCGGCTCGAGCGCGAAGGCGTGGAGCTGTCGGTGTGCTGCGGGGCGGAGCTCGGGCACGAGTTCGTGGGAACGCTCGGCCAGCACGACCTCGAGACGATCGCGGTCGGCCCCCTCGGCGCCCGCTGGCTGTTGCTCGAGGCTCCCTTCAGCGGGTTCGACGAGAGCGTGCACGCCGCGGCCAACGAGCTGCGCGAGCGCGGGTTCGGCGTCGTGATGGCCCACCCGGAGCGCAGCGCCGGCGTGCTCGAGGGCGATGCCGCTGGCCTGCGGCGCGAGGTCGCCGCCGGCACCGTCCTGCAGGTGAACGCCTTCTCGCTCACCGGCCAGCATGGCGCCGACGCGGAGCTTGCCGCCTTCTACCTCGTGCGCGAAGGCTTGGCGGGCGTGGTCGCCTCCGATGCCCACGGCGGGTGGCGCGTGCCCGCGATGTCGCTCGGCTTCGAGCAGATGGTCGGGTCGGGCATCAGCGAGTCGCTTGCCTGCCGGCTGACGGACGTCGCCCCGATCCAGCTGCTCACACGCGGGCTCGCGCCGAACGCCGTGGCGCTGGCTGCCGCCTGACCGCCGCGGCTAGCGGCTCTCGAGGGAGATTCCCTCGAGCGTGTGGGCCACGCTCTCGCAGGAATCGATCGCTTCCTCGAGCAGCTCGAAGATGTCCTTCCAGCGAATCACGACCATCGGATCGATGCCGTTCGCGAACAGCGCAGCGATCGCGTCGCGTGAGAGGCGATCTCCCTCGTTCTCGAGCTGGTGGATCTCGACCAGAAGCCCCTGCAGCTCGCCCTCGCTGCGCAGCGCGCCGAGAGCTGCGTTGACGGCTGTGCTCGCCTGCACCAGCACTTCCGCCAGGCCCTCGGCCTGCTCCATCGGCGCCTCGATGCCGTAGATCACCAGCGTGTCCGCGGCCTGCTCGGCGTAATCGACGATGTCGTCGAGGCGCTTGGCCAGCGAGTAGAGGTCGCCGGCGCCGAAGCGGTGGGGCTCCGGCCGGTGGCCGTTGCCTGACAGGCGATGGATGATGTCGTGGGTGATCCGGTCGCCGTCCTGCTCGCACTTGAGGATGTCGCGCGCGAGGTCGGAGCGCTCGGGGAAGTCTTGGAGCATGTCGCGCAACAGCACGCACGCGCGCTGGGCATTGCTACCGGAGGCCTCGAAGAGCGCAAAGATGCCGGTGTCGAGGACCGGCGACCGACGGAGCAGGCTCACGCGCTGGTGGCGGGATCGGCGAGCGCGCCCGGCGGGCGGTCCGGCGCGGCCGGCTCTTCGCCCAGCACGTCGGCCGCCGACTTGAGCTGGGCCTCGAACCGGTAGCCGATGCCGAAGTGCGTGTGGATGTAGACCCAGGCCGGCGAGGAGCGCTCGAGCTTGTGGCGCAGCTTGCGCACGAACACGTCCACCGAGCGGTCCCCGTGGGCCATTGCGTAGCCCCAGACGCGTTGGTAGATCTCCTCGCGCTGTAGCACCTGGCCCTGGGCGTCGACCAGCAGCTGAAGGACCTCGAACTCGCGCCGCGTCAGCTCGGCGCTGCGACCCGCCGCGAAGGCCTGGAACTGGTCGAGGCGGATCTCGAGCTCGCCGACGACCAGCGGACCGGTCTCCTCCTGCATCCGAGCCCGTCGGCGGCGGCGGGCAACGGCCTCGACGCGAGCGATCACCTCCGACGGATGGCACGGCTTGGTGACCCAGTCGTCGGCGCCGAGGCGCAGGCCGCGGACCCGCTGGGCAACGGTCGAGCGTCCCGTGCAGACGAGCACGCCGAGCCCGGGCAACGCAGAGCACACCTGCTCGAGGAAGTCCCACCCGCGCGCGCCGAGGCAGGTCGGATCCACGATCAGCGCGTTCAGCCGCTGCGCGACGAGCTCGTCGAGCGGAGGGGCCGAGGTGAGCGAGCGGAACTGCCAGCCCATCCCCTCGAGCCGCTTCGAGAGCACGTGCACGAAGCCCGAGTCCGCGTCGATCACCGCCAGGCGCAGCGCGCCCTGCTGAGGGCTTGCGACCGGGGGCAGCTCGGAGGAGTCGGGAAAGGAGGCCACCGCGTGCAGATGATCTCGCATTCGAGACAAAGTGTACGCACGGTCGCATCCGCCGAGGACGGAACCAGGGCGCCTTTCACAGCCTGTTAACACCGCCATCACGAGCGGGTAACGGGGTCTCGGAGCCGGCCGAGGAGGCTTGCTCGCCCATGAACGAGGTGAGCCCTCCAGGCGGCGAGGTGCTGCGTGCGGGTCGGCTCGAGATCCGCCCCCGAGACTATGCCGCGCTCGTGGACGGGCGGGCGGTCGCGTTGACCGTGCGCGAGCTCGAGCTGCTGACGGCGCTCGCGCGTCGACCGGAGCGGATCGTCTCGCGCGAGGAGCTGTACGCGGTCGTCTGGGGGCAGCCGTTCCACAAGCACGACCGCTCGGTGGACGTGTACGTCGCGAAGCTGCGGATGAAGCTCGAGCGCGAGCTGCCTGATTGGCGCTACATCCACACCCACTTCGGCTTCGGGTATCGATTCTCCGCCGAGCGTTTACAAGTTCTTCACAAGCAGGCCACAGATCGGTAACAGCGGGGCGCGACGCCCGCACCTAGGCTCGCCAGGCAGCTCTATCGAACGCAAGGGAGGCTTCGTGAGGACAGGCAAGTGGCTGGTAGTGGCGCTGGTGGGCGCACTTAGCCTCACCACCGCGGCGTGCGGAGGCGGCGAGGAGGAAAAGAAAAGCGGCGGGGGAGGCGGCGGCGAGAAGCTCTCCGGCGAGATCGCGATCGACGGATCCAGCACCGTCGCTCCCTTCGCGCAGGCGGCGGCTGAGACCTTCAAGCAGGAAAACCCGGAAGTGAACGTGACGGTCGGCACATCGGGCACCGGCGGCGGCTTCGAGAAGTTCTGCGCCGGCGAGACCGACATCTCCGACGCCTCACGGCCGATCAAGAAGGACGAGGAGGTCCCGATCTGCGAGGAGAACAAGGTCTCCTACAAGGAGATCCAGGTGGCCAACGACGGCATCGCCGTCGCCACCAACAAGGAGCTCGCGATCGACTGCATGACGACCGACCAGCTCAAGGAGCTGTGGAACAAGGGCTCCAAGGTCCAGAGCTACAAGGACATCGACCCCGAGTTCCCCGACCAGGAGGTCTCGCTGTTCGGCGCCGGCACGGACTCCGGCACGTTCGACTTCTTCACCGACAAGATCAACGGCGAGGAGGGCGTCACGCGCAAGGACTACCAGCCCTCCGAGGACGACAACGTGCTCGTACAGGGCGTCTCGGGGGACAAGGGCGGGCTCGGCTACTTCGGCTTCTCCTACTTCGAGCAGAGCAAGGACAAGCTGAACGCCGTCGGCGTCGATGCCGGCGACGGCTGCGTGAAGCCGAGCCTCGAGACGATCCAGAAGGGCGACTACAAGCCGCTGTCGAGGCCGATCTTCATGTACCCGAGCGACAAGGGGCTCGCCAAGCCCGAGGTCAAGGCGTTCATGGACTTCGTGCTCGAGAACCAGCAGCAGATCGCGGAGTCGGCGCAGATCGTGCCGATGACCGAGGAGCAGGCCGGCAAGAGCACGGAGGAGCTCGGCTCCTGAGGAGGGCCCTAGGCTCCCGGCAAGCGATGGAAGCCAGCACCACGACGAGAGCGCCGGTCGCAACGCCCAGGGTTCCCTCCCTGGGCGTCGCTCGGCGGCGCTACGGCGAAGACGCGATCAAGCTCGGCCTCTTCCTCGCCGCGCTGATCTCCGTGTTGACGACGGTCGGGATCGTGATCTCGCTGCTGGGTGAGACGATCGTCTTCTTCGGCGAGGTCAGCATCGTCGACTTCCTCACCGGCACCGATTGGTCGCCGCTGTTCGCCGACCCCTCCTACGGGGTCTTGCCCCTGATCAGTGGCACGCTCCTGATCACAGCCATCGCGCTCGCCGTCGCGATCCCCCTTGGCCTGGGATCGGCGATCTACCTCAGTGAGTACGCCCGTCCGCGAGTGCGGCGCACGCTCAAGCCGATCCTCGAGCTGCTGGCCGGCGTTCCGACGATCGTGTTCGGCTACTTCGCGTTGACGTTCTTCACGCCGGTAGTGCTGCGCGACCTGCTCGGGGTCGAGGTGCAGGTGTTCAACGCGCTCTCGGCCGGGATCGTGATGGGCTTCATGGTGCTGCCCACGATCGCGTCGGTGTCCGAGGACTCGCTCTCGGCGGTGCCGCAGTCGCTGCGCGAGGGAGCCTTCGGGCTGGGCGCCACTCAACGCCAGGTGTCGCTCCGCGTGGTGCTCCCCGCGGCGCTCTCCGGTGTCGCCGCCGCGATCATCCTCGGCATCTCGCGGGCGATCGGCGAGACGATGATCGTGCTCGTCGCCGCAGGCCAGCAGCCGAACCTGACCGCCGACCCGCGCGGCGCGATCGAGACGATGACAGCCTTCATCGCCGCTACGGGGAAGGGCGACCTGGCCACGGGCTCGGTCGCCTACAAGACGATCTTCGCCGTCGGGGCGACGCTGTTCGTGATGACGCTGATCATGAACGCCCTCTCGATCGGCTTCGTGCGGCGCTTCCGGCAGGTGTACGAGTGAGCGCGCTACCGGCCTCCAATGCACGCGCACGCGCGAAGGAGACTGGCTTCCGCCTGCTGCTGCTGTTCTGTCTGTTCGCGGCAATGGCGCTGCTCGCAACGCTCGTCGTCGACGTCCTGCGCGACGGACTCGGCCAGGTCGACGTCCAGTTCATCACCTCGTTCGCCTCGTTCAACCCCGAGATCGCAGGCCTCTTCTCAGCACTGACCGGCACGCTCTGGCTGATGGCGGTGTGCGCGGCCTTCGTCGTGCCGGTGGGAGTGGCCACCGCGGTGTACCTCGAGGAGTACGCCGACAACAATCGCTGGTGGAACCGGCTGATCGAGGTCAACATCCAGAACCTCGCGGCGGTGCCCTCGATCGTCTACGGGATCCTCGGCCTCGCGTTCCTCGTCCGCGGACCGCTCGACCTGGGGCGCGTGGTGCTGGCCGGAGCGCTCACCCTCGGGCTGCTGGTGCTGCCGGTGGTGATCATCGCCGGCAGGGAGGCGATCCGCGCGGTGCCG
>JACCXP010000118.1 GCA_013696905.1 Thermoleophilaceae bacterium | reverse complement strand
CAGCGCCTCTTCAACGGCGGCTGCGTGCTCACCGAGGGGCCCGCCGCGGGGCCCGACGGGGCCGTCTACTTCACGGACATCAACGACGCGAACGAGTGCACCAACAGGCGCGCTCGCAACTTCCCGGCGGGTGGGCTGCTGTGGCGCCACGACATCGCGAGCGGGCGCAACACGGTCTTTCGCCGTCCGAGCGGGCAGGCGAACGGGCTGCTGTTCGACTTCCAGGAGCGGCTGATCGCGGCCGAGGGCGCCAACAACGGTGGCCGAGTGGTGAGCGCCACCAACGTCGCTACGAGGCGGCGGACCGTGCTCGCCGGCGCCTTCGAGCGCCGTCCCTTCAACTCGCCCAACGACCTCGCGCTCGACCGCCAGGGCAGGATCTACTTCACCGATCCGCGCTATAACGGCGCCGAGCCGCTCAGCCAGCCGCTGCAGGGCGTCTATCGGCTCGACCCGAACGGGCGCGTCACCCGCATCATCATCGACGCCAGCAAGCCCAACGGCGTCGCCATCTCGCCAGACCAGCGGACGCTGTACGTGGCGGTCAACGACAACGGCATCGAGGACGGCCTGCGCCTGACCGAGGCCGAGGCAGAGCGGATCAAGAACGTCGACCAGTCGATCTACGCCTATCCGCTGCGCGCCGACGGGACCGTCGGCGAGCGCAGGCCGCGGCTCGTCTCCTACCTGCCCGAGGCCGGGCCCGACGGGATGGACGTCGACGCCGCGGGCAACCTCTATGTCGCTGTGCGCGACGAGACCGCGCCCGGGATCTACGTCTACACCCCGCGCGGGCGGCGCCTGGCACGGATCCCGACCGGGCGCGAGTTGCCGACCAACATGGCCTTCGGCCGCGGCGCGAACAGCAACGTGCTCTACATCACCGCCGGCTTCGGCCTCTACCGGCTCAAGCTGAACGCGCGCGGGTACGAGCCACCGGAGCGGACCGCCTCGCCGTAGGTCGACCGCTTACGCGGCGCCGCCACCCAGCCATACTGACCAGGCGGCATGCCTCTCGATCCCACCCACACCGCGCTCGGCACCTGGAGCGGCGGCCACTTCATGCACTACGGCGAGCCACTCGACGACGCGCGCCTGGCTGCTCTCCTGCGCCCCGGCGACGACGTGCGCACCGTCCTCACCGCAGACGCCTACGGCGCCGGGGAGGCCGATCGCGTCCTCGGCCAGGCCCTCACCGGCCTCGATCGCGACGCCTATTGCCTGATCGGCGCCGTCGGCCACGACTTCTACCAGGGTGAGCGCGAGGGGGCGCGCGGCTTCCCGCGCTTCACCGATCCGCGCCTGCGCACGGAGGCCGAGTACGGCGCCTATCTGCGCACCGCGACCGAGGCAAGCCTCGAGCGCCTCGGCGTCGAGCGCCTCGACCTGCTCCTGCTCCACAACCCCGACCGCCGCGGCTACACGAGTCCCGCGGTCTGGGAGGGGCTCGAGGCGCTACGCGACGCGGGGCTAACACGGCGCCTCGGGATCGCGCCGGGCCCGGCCAACGGCTTCACGCTCGACCTGATCGAATGCTTCGAGCGCTTCGGGGACCTGATCGACTGGACGATGATCATCCTCAACCCACTCGAGCCGTGGCCGGGCGAGCTCGTGCTACCCGCAGCCGAGGCCCACGGCGTCGACCTGATCACGCGCGTCGTCGACTACGGCGGCCTCTTCCACGACGACCTGGCGCCGGGGCAGGCCTTCGCGCGCGGCGACCACCGCTCCTTCCGTCCCGGGGGCTGGGTCGAGCGCGGCCTCGAGCGGCTCGCGCGGATGCGCCCGATCGCCGAACGCCACGACCTCTCGATGCTCGGGCTCGCCTGCCAGTGGGACCTCGCCCATGCGCGCGTGCGCTGCACGGTGCCGACGTTGATCCAGGAGGGTGGACCGGACGCGAAGCCGGTCGAGGCCAAGCGAGCGGAGCTCGCCGCCGTGCCCGCGGAGGTCGTCCTGAGCAAGGAGGAGGTGGCGGAGATCCGCTCGATCGGGGACAACACCGGCTCGATGGCGCTCAAGGGGGCGGCGCCGGAGTTCGAGGGTCCGCCCGCTTCCGACCGCTGGCCGTTGACGGCCGAGCTGGCGGAGCTCGGCAGACGCTGGGGCATAGATCCGGAGATCGACCTTCGGCGAGCCGCGGCCTGAGAGCCGTTCGCACCTGGAACTCTCGCGCGCCGCGCGTGACGCGGCCGGCGTAGGAGTCTGCGCCCACCCGCTCCGCCTCGTAGCGACCGGAGCCCGCGACGCAGAACGAGCCCGAGAGCAGCTCGTCGCCCTCCCGCTTTCGCACGGGGTCGGCCTCCCCGGTCAGCAGCGACTCGTCCATCTCGAGGCGATCCTCGCTCACGACCCTGCCGTCGGCGACGACCTGGCCGCCCGTCCAGCAGCGTGATCTGATCGAGCTTGCGCTTCGCCCGCGCCTCCTGGGCGACGCCGATGACGGCGTTCAGCAGGCCGAGCCCAGCGCTCGCGAGCGCGTCGCGCCATTGCCCGAGGGCCACCAGCGCGAGGCCGATCGCGAACAGGATGCTGTTGAAGAACGTGAAGAGGTTCGCGCGCGCGATGTCCCAGTAGGAGCGGCTCGAGCCCTGCACTGGAAGTGGGGAGGCGTCAGCCGCCGAAGGCGGTCGCCGCGTCGTCCGAGGAGGACGATCCCCCGCTGCGGACGCCCCCGTCGAGCGCGACGTCCCGGCCGCTCCCTGAGCGCTCGGCCACGACGATCGCGGGGTCGAGCCGGAGCACCGCGTAGCCGCCGACGGCGCCGGCGCCGAACCCGGGGGCGAACAGCCGCATTGGGCGGTCGATCACCCCTTCGTGCATTGCGTCCGAGATCGCGAGCGGGATGCTCGCTGCAGACACGTTGCCGACCTTCTCGATGTTGAAGTAGAGCTGGTCGGGCTCAAGCCCCGCCGCGACCGCGAGCTCGGTCACCATCGTCCTGTTCGCCTGGTGGGGGACCACGAGGTCGATCGTCTCGAGCACGGTCTTCGAGCCGTCGTGGGGGCTGGGGTACTCGCGCAGCTCGCCCATCATCTGCTC
>JACCXP010000112.1 GCA_013696905.1 Thermoleophilaceae bacterium | reverse complement strand
CGCCTACGCGATCGAGATCGGGCGAGGCCTAACCGCTGCCCACGCCGAGCGTCTCGTGCACCGCGACGTCAAGCCCCAGAACGTGCTGATCAACGACGAAGGCGAGGCGAAGGTCACCGACTTCGGCATCGCCCGCTCGCTCGAGCAGGACGGGCTGACGGCTCCCGGGAACGTGCTCGGCACCACCGACTACGTTGCCCCGGAGCAGGCCTTGGGCGAGCCTGTGACCGAGCGCTCTGACATCAATTCGCTGGGCATCGTGCTCTACGAGATGCTCACGGGAGACGTCCCCTTCAAAGCCGACACGCAGGTCGGGGTGGCGATGAAGCACGTGCGCGAGCCGCTCCCGGACGTCCGCCACAGCCGCCCTGAGCTTTCGGCGCTGCTGGCCGCCGTGCTCGAGCGCGCGACGGCGAAAGACGCGGGCAGCCGATACGCCTCGGCAGACGAGCTCGTGCACGAGCTCGAGCAGGTGCTCGCGATCGAGGCCGCGCGGACCGGAGAGGTGACCGGCGAGGCGACCTCCGTGCTGCGCGCCCTCCCCGAGGAGACGGCCAGGGTCGCGCCGCTGGGCGTCCGCAATCCCCGCCGGCTGGTCGCGGCCGGCGTCTTGCTCGCCGTGATCGTGGCGGTCGGGCTGGCGCTGCTCTTCAACCGAGCCGAACCGGGCACCACGGGCAGCGCCGCGCCGGAGCGCAGCGGGGCGCTCGCCGCCGTCAGGCTGCAGACGAGCTCCGTGCGCGACTACGACCCCTACGGCGACGACCGCGAGGAGCACCGGGAGGACGCCGGCAACGCGATCGACGGCATCCGCGGGACCGACTGGCGCACGGAGACCTACCGCGGCGGGCTCCAGAAGCGCGGCGTCGGGCTGTACGTGGGCACGCGCGCACCGGCCGCGGTCAGCCGGCTGTCGGTGATCACAGACACCCCCGGCTTCGAGGCAGAGGTCTATGCCGCCAACTCGATCCCGGCCGGCATCGAGGGCTGGCGCAAGGTCGCCGAACGAACGACCCTGGCCGAGAGCGACCGCATACGAATCGACACCTCCGGGCGCCGCTACCGCTACTACCTGGTGTGGATCGTCTCGCTCGGCGAGGAGTCGAACGCCTCGATCCTCGAGCTCACGCTGCAGCAGCGCCAGCCGGCCTAGGCGGCTTCGACTTCGGCGAGCCGCCCGGGGCCTTTCGGCGTGAGCGCCAGCCTGGACGAATGGTCGACCCTTGCCTGAGCGGTCAAAGCTGAGGGCGCAGCTCCGACTCGTGACGTTCGAGAGCAAGGCTCACCAACCGGTCGAGCAGCACCGGGAACGCCACGCCCGAGGCCTCCCATAGCTTCGGGTAGACGCTCGTCGCGGTGAAGCCCGGCATCGTGTTGAGCTCGTTGACGAGCACGTGCCCCCCGTCCTCGACGAAGAAGTCGACACGCGCGAGCCCGGCGCAGCCCACGCGCGCGAACACCTCCACGGCGAGCTCGCGCACCTGTTCGCGCACGGATGGCTCGAGCCCCGCCGGCACGCGCAGCTCCATGCCGCCCGGCGTGTACTTCGCCGCGTAGTCGTACCAGTCCGACTGAATCGCGATCTCCCCCGGCTGCGAGGCCACCGGAGCGTCGTTGCCGAGCACCGAGCACTCGACCTCCATTCCGCTCGACATCGCCTCGACGATCGCGAGCGAGTCGTGCTCGAAGGCGGCGGCCAGGGCGATCTCGAGCTCGCCCGTCGTGGTGGCCTTCGAGATCCCGACAGACGAGCCGAGTCGCGCCGGCTTCACGAAAACCGGCAGCCTCAATCGCTCGAGAGCTGCCGGGTCAGTGCCCCTCCTCACCCCGGCGTAGCGCACCTGGGGGACGCCTTCGGCGGCCATAAGGTCCTTGAACAGGATCTTGTCCATGCAGAGCGCCGAGCAGAGCACCCCCGCGCCCACGTACGGCACTCCGACGACCTCGAGCAGCCCCTGGACCGTGCCGTCCTCTCCGAAGGGGCCGTGGAGCGCCGGGAAGACGACCTCCGCGCCGAGCAGCTCGCCGGCAGGCTCGATCGTCACGGGCCGACCGTCGGCCGACCACCGCCCGTCGCGATCGATCTCGACAGCCAGGGGCTCGTGGCCCGCCGCCTCGAGGCCGTCCCCGATCGCGGCGCCCGAGGCGAGCGAGACCTCGTGCTCGCCCGAGCGCCCCCCGGCGAGCACGGCGACCCTCACTCGATCAGCGACTCTCCGTCGGGGCTCTCGAAGCGCCCGACGAGGATGACCACGGTGCGCCCCCGCTCGCGCTCCGAGCCGGGCGGCGGGCGCTGCACGAGCACGGTCCCGTCCTCGTCCTCGTTCTCGGTGCGCTTCTCGCGCACCTCGGCGTTGAGCCCGACGCCGTTGATCTCGGCCGCCGCGCGCTCTTGGGAGAGCTCGAGCACGTC